>NZ_BAAAXZ010000061.1:0-27380 GCF_039535865.1 Streptomyces thioluteus | reverse complement strand
CCCCCGCCCGGCCCGCCCCCTGTCTCGCCCGCGCGCCCGCAAGCGCGTCCGGGCCCGCCGTGCGGAACTGACTGACGACGACTGGACAACGTCCCCGGCGTAGGTGCTCGGCACGGCCGCATTGGAGACATCCTGGCCTGAACCGGCTCGCGACCGCGCTGATGGGCGACCTTTCGCCGCCGTCCCGGCCACCGCGGCGCAACATGGGCTGGGTGATCTTCCTCGACACCCGCCAGCCGGGAGCTGTACGCGGAGTGGCGGAAACCGCTATATGGCGCCGTGTACCATGGTCGCACGCCACTGCTGCCGCATTGCACCGCGCCACGGTTCGTGACACCCGGACGCGATCACCCCGCACGCTTGGCGTCTAGCCACCGATCGGCGAGCCCTGAATCCATCTGATGACCACACCGGACGCGAGGAGTTCACGCAGGGCCTGTGTGCGAGCCGCCGCTTATCACGACGTAGCGGGGACAAGTGACAGCACCGGGGTACAAGAAGTTCCACCATACCCCAAGGTGGTGGGCCGGATGCTCGACCCTGCACTGCGAGAAGCTGTACCTGAAAACAGGTACCACCGGGATCCAGCAGCGTGCGCTCACTCCTACCACGCGGAGCCCGCGCTCCCCGTCACGGCCCGAGTCGCTGCAGGTGCTGGCCATGCTGTGAGTCTGGACGCCGGCGCGGCGTCGCGCGGCGGGTGGGCTAGGGGAGCTGCACCGAAGGGCTCGCGTCGCGGACCAGAAAACCGCTTGCCTGAGGCGTAGCAACGGCCCCACCACGTGACCCTTGGTCGAAGGTTAGCGCATGGCCCAGGAACCGCGTCGCGCAAGCGATGCCGCGGCACAAGTAAACAGCACCCGACCGTGGCCCACTGCGTCTAGTCCAAGGGGCCGCCCGCAGCTCGGCCAACCCAGAGAGTCGTCCACAGCGGCCACAGAGCAGGGTGCGCGGGGCGACGGACTGCGCTTACCAGTACGAGGCCCAGCGCCCACAGGCTCACCGCCGATGTAGAGGGCTCATCTCCATGGACACCCGACCGGACGATTCCGCATCACCGGCGTGGACTCGCTCGGCGGCTACAACCACCGCGCCCTGCCGGACCGCCTGGAGTCCGCCTACTGGGCGAGCGCGGCGCTCGCGACCAAGGGCAAACATCTACGTCCGCGGCGGCCAGCCAGCGCGAGATGATGACCTTCCCTCAACACCCTACCGCAAGGTCGGGGCGGCGCCTTCGAGATCGAGACCGACGAGGGCATCCGCTTCTGGCACCCCGGCGGCGAGCTCAACGCCATAGCGCTGGAGACGCGAACGTCCCACCCCGGCTTCCAGACGGGACTGGCAGCAGCCGCTGGTCGTAGCCCTGACCCAGGCGTCGGGCCTGTCCATCGTCCACGAGACGGTCTACGAGTCCCGGCTGGGCTTCACGTCCGCGCTCAACCAGATGGGCGCGCACATCCAGCTCTACCGCGAGTGCCTGGGCGGCTCCGCGTGCCGCTTCGGCCAGCGGAACTTCCTGCACTCGGCGGTGGTCTCCGGCCCGACGAAGCTCCAGGGCGCGGATCTGGTCATCCCCGACCTGCGGGGCGGCTTCTCGTACCTGATCGCCGCGCTGGCGGCGGAGGGGACGTCGCGGGTGCACGGCATCGAGCTGATCAACCGCGGCTACGAGAACTTCATGCAGAAGCTGCGGGACCTGGGCGCGAATGTGGAGCTGCCGCAGGGCGCGTGACGCGATTCGCTCCGCGGGACGGAGGGCGGGTTCCGGGGTTTTACGCCCCGGACCCGCCCTTTCACCGTTTCTCCCGGGGCTGCGCCCCTCGGCCCCGCAATGCGGCTGCGCCGCGGTGACCGGGGCTTCGCCCCTGCAACCCACCGGGGGCGCAGCCCCCGGTGGGTTGCAGGGGCGAAGCCCCGCCCGCCCCGCGCGGAGCGCGGACCCGCGGCCTACCGCGCGGCAGCGCGCGAGCGGGGTGGCGCAGGGGCGGCAGCCCCTGCGGGAAACGGCGAAAGGGCGGGCCGGGGGCATCCTCCGACCCCGCCGAGGCGAACGCCGCCAGCGCACCGCCAACGCCTGAGGGCGGCCGCCCCCTCCCGGGGGGTGGCCGCCCTCAGAGCGGGACCTGCTTACTTGCCCTTGGCGGCTTCCTTGAGCTTGGAGCCCGCGGAGACCTTCACGCTGTAACCGGCAGCGATCTGGATCGGCTCGCCCGTCTGCGGGTTACGGGCGGTGCGAGCGGCACGGTGGGTGCGCTCGAAGGTCAGGAAGCCGGGGATGGTCACCTTCTCGTCGCCCTTGGCGACGACCTCACCGACGGTCTCGGCGAGGGCGGCCAGAACGGCGTCGGCGTCCTTGCGGGTCACCTCGGCACGGTCGGCCAGAGCGGCCACCAGCTCACTGCGGTTCATGTTGTACTCCCGTGTTCTTCTTGCCAATGAGGCGTGAGATCGAAGCCGATGCTGCCAGGGTCCTCGGACAGTCCCCGGACCCGGGTCCGCCACTAGATCCCTCGCGCCCTGGGGATTGCCCCCCGGACGGAGTCCTCGGGTGAGCATCCTGCCCCCACCAGTGGCGGGAAAGCCAATCCGGCACCCTGGAGAGTCACACGGAAAGCGCCACAGCTTCGGGTGGGGCCGCGTTTCCACGGCCCGTTCACTGCCCGACACCCTATGGGGGCCGTACGAGCGCCGCGCCACGCGACGCGCCGTCATCAGGCCGTCGTGGCAGCCGTCACAGCCGCTCCGGCGGCCTTCGCGGCCTCCCGGACGGCGCCGGCGACCGCCCCGGCGACCTTCTCGTTGAAGACGCTGGGGATGATGTAGTTCGCGTTGAGCTCGTCCTCGGCCACCACGTCCGCCAGCGCCCCCGCGGCCGCCAGCATCATCTCCGTGTTCACCGTCCGCGACTGCGCGTCCAACAGCCCCCGGAACACACCCGGGAAGACCAGCACATTGTTGATCTGGTTCGGGAAGTCCGAACGCCCCGTCGCCACCACCGCGGCCGTCTGACGGGCAATCGCCGGATCCACCTCCGGATCCGGATTGGCCAGCGCGAACACGATCGCACCCTCCGCCATCGCCGCCACATCCTCCGCACCCAGCACGTTCGGCGCCGACACCCCGATGAAGACGTCCGCGCCCCGCACGGCCTCCTTCAACGTCCCCGTCATCCCCTCCGGGTTCGTGTTGTCCGCGATCCAGCGCAGGGCGGACTCGGGGTCGGCCGAGACGAGGTCCTCACGGCCGGAGTGGACGACGCCATGGATGTCGGCGACGACGGCGTGCTTGACACCCGGCGGCCAGCAGGAGCTTGAGGATGGCCGTACCGGCGGCACCCGCACCGGACATGACGACCCGTACGTCACCGATGTTCTTGTCCACCACGCGCAGGGCGTTGGTGAGGGCGGCGAGGACGACGATGGCGGTGCCGTGCTGGTCATCGTGGAAGACCGGGATGTCGAGCGCCTCGCGCAGCCGGGCCTCGATCTCGAAGCAGCGGGGCGCGGAGATGTCCTCCAGGTTGATGCCCGCGAAACCGGGGGCGATGGCCTTGACGATCTCCACGATCGCGTCCGAGTCCTGGGTGTCCAGACAGATCGGCCACGCGTCGATACCGGCGAACCGCTTGAAGAGAGCCGCCTTGCCCTCCATCACCGGCAACGCCGCCTTCGGACCGATGTTCCCCAGCCCCAGCACCGCCGACCCGTCCGTCACCACGGCGACCGAGTTCCGCTTGATCGTCAGACGACGCGCATCCTCCGGATTCTCCGCGATCGCCATGCACACCCGCGCCACACCCGGCGTGTAGATCATCGACAGATCGTCACGGTTACGGATCGGATGCTTGGACGCCATCTCGATCTTGCCGCCCAGGTGCATCAGGAACGTACGGTCGGACACCTTCCCGACCGTGACGCCCTCGATGCCGCGGAGCTCGTCCACGATCTCGTCGGCGTGGGCGGTCGAGGTGGCAGCGACCGTCACGTCGATGCGCAGCCGCTCATGGCCGGACGCGGTGACGTCCAGGCCGGTCACCGAGCCGCCGGAGGACTCCACGGCTCGTGGTGAGCTGGCTGACCGGCTGTCCCGCCTGCGGGGACCTCCAGTCGGACCGTCATCGAGTACGAGACGCTAGGCGCCGTTGCCATGGCCGCTTCCCTGCTTTCCCTGATCACGATGTGCTGCGCGCGCACCATCCGCGCGACGTTCGATCGTCCCACCTACCCACTGGTAGACGGTAACCGGCCCGGGAATTACGGAAGGCAGGTTTCGCCATATGAGAGCGCCCGAGGGGTTCACCTGCACAAACACGACGGGCGCCCTTCACACGAAGGGCGCCCGTCGAAACGTTGAGCGGCACCGACCCGCCATGCTCGCCTCGCGGCAAGTGGTCGCTCGTAGCGACAAAGGTTGGGCCCGGGGGCTTGGATCGAGCCGGTGCCGTAATCAGGCTAACAAACGCCCCGGGAAAGTCATTCCCGGTAGCGCCCGTTCCGGTCGAACCCACAGGATCGCGGCCCGCCTTCGGCCGCGCCGTCAGTCCCGCAGCAGGTCCGGCACGCCGTCCGCGTCCGGGTCGTCCCGCTTCCCCGCCAGCACGGTCAGCCGCTGGGTGGCCCGGGTCAGGGCCACGTAGAGCACCCGCAGGCCCGCCGGGGACTCGTCGGCGATCTCGGCGGGCGTGACCACGATCGTCGCGTCGTACTCCAGGCCCTTGGCCTCCAGGCTGCCCAGCACGACCACACGGTCGCCCAGCCCGGCCAGCCAGCCGCGCGCCTCGGCACGCCGGCCCATCGGCACGACGACGCCGACCGTGCCCTCCACGTCGTCCAGGAGGTGCTGCGCCTCGGCGCGGACCGAGGCGGGCAGGTCGGGACCGGCCACGGCGAAGCGCGGCTCGACGCCGGTCGAGCGGACCGCGGACGGCGACTCCATCCCGGGCATCGCCAGGGCCAGCACCTTCGAGGCCAGCTCGGCGATCTCGGCCGGGTTGCGGTAGTTGACGGTCAGCCGGAAGCGGCGGCGCGGGCGGGTGCCCAGCGCCTCGTCCCGGGCCACGGCCGCCTCGTCGGGGTCGGACCAGGAGGACTGGGCCGGGTCGCCGACCACCGTCCAGGTCGCGTGCCGGCCCCGGCGGCCGACCATGCGCCACTGCATCGGCGTCAGGTCCTGCGCCTCGTCCACGATGACGTGCGCGTAGTCCCGCCGCTCCAGCGCCAGCCGCTCCGCCCGCTCGCGGCGCGACTCGCCGCGCTCGGGCATCAGCTCCTCCAGGCCGGTGAGCTGGTCGAGCGGGTCCGCCTCGCGGGGCTTCCTGGGCCGCATCGGGGCCCCGAGCAGCGTCTCCAACTCGTCCAGCAGCGCCACGTCGTGGACCGACAGCGGCCCCTTGCCGTCCGCGTCGACGCGGCCCAGGGAGCGGGCCAGCAGCCGCGTCTCGCGCGGGTTGAGGACCCGGCGCGTCCAGCGCGCCAGGCGGCGCTCGTCGGCCAGCAGCGCCAGGACCTGACGCGGCGTCAGCTCGGGCCACCAGGCGGACAGGAAGGCCAGGAAGTCGTCCTCGGTGGTGATGTCCTCGTCGAACGCGGCACGCGCCTCCGCGGCCAGCTCCGGGTCCGTGTAGCGCCGGGAGCCGCCGCCCTTGGACCACAGGGCGTCCAGGATCAGCCGACGGGCCCGCGGACGCAGCAGGTTGACCGGGGCCGTCCCGCCCAGGGCCGTCTGCCGGATGCGCTGGAGCTCCTCGGCGCCGAGCTCGATCCGGGCGCCGAAGGCGACGACGCGCAGCCGGTCCGGGACGGCGCCGCCGCCGCGCGGGACCTCCAGCGCGCCGCGGGCAGCCTTGCGCAGCACCTTGAGCATCCGGGACGAGCCCTTGATCCGGGCCACGGCCGGCTCGTCGTACGTGGTCGCCTCCGCGCCGTCCACCAGCGAGCCCAGCGCCCGGATCGCGACCTGGCCCTCCTCGCCGAGCGACGGCAGCACGCCCTCGGTGTAGGCGACGAGCAGCGGGGTCGGCGAGACGACGAGGATGCCGCCGGCGTAGCGGCGCCGGTCCTGGTAGAGCAGGTACGCGGCGCGGTGCAGCGCGACGGCGGTCTTGCCGGTGCCCGGCCCGCCCTCGACCTCGGTCACCGAGGCGGCGGGGGCGCGGATCACCAGGTCCTGCTCGGCCTGAATCGAAGAAACGATGTCCCTCATGGTGTGGCTGCGGGCCTGGCCGAGCGCGGCCATCAGCGCGCCGTCGCCGACCACCGGCAGCGCGGTGCCGTCCAGGGTGGTGCGCAGCTCCGGGCGCAGCAGGTCGTCCTCGACGCCGAGGACCCGGCGGCCCTTGGAACGGATGACCCGGCGGCGCACGACCCGGCCGGGGGCCACGGGCGTCGCGCGGTAGAACGGCGCGGCGGCGGGGGCCCGCCAGTCGATCACGAGCGGGGAGTAGTCGGCGTCGAGGACGCCGATGCGGCCGATGTGCAGGGTCTCGGCGATCTCGGCCCGCTCGTCGCGCACGGCGTCGTCGGCGGGCTCGACGGAGGTGTACGCGCCGTCCGGCCCCCTCTTGCCGTCCTTGCCGAGCAACAGGTCGATCCGGCCGAACAGGAAGTCCTCGAACTCGCTGTTGAGCCGGTTGAGATGGATACCGGCGCGGAACACCTGGGCGTCGCGCTCGGCGAGCGCCCCCGGTGTGCCGACCTGGCCGCGCTTGGCGGCGTCGTCCATGAGGAACTCCGCCTCGTGGATCTTCTCCTCGAGGCGCCGGTACACCCGGTCCAGATGGTGCTGCTCTGCACCGATCTCACGGTCGCGGATCCCTTCCGCGACCTTCTCAGGTTCCGTCGCCACCTGCGCGCTCGTGGCGTTTCTGCGCGGCCACCCAGGCCCCCTTCTGTGTGCGTAGGGCAGCCTTCAACCGTACGCGAACAGGGGGACCTGGCGCACCTGTCAGGACATGGGAGGTTTGACACCTTCCTGCCCGTCCTCGCCTCTTGCGCCGTTCCCGGCGAGCGCCCTGCGGCGGTGGCGGGCGACGCGCTCGCGGTTGCCGCAGACCTCGCTGGAGCACCAACGGCGGCGCCGGCCCCGGGAGGTGTCGAGATAGAGGAGCGAGCAGCTCTCGCCCTCGCACTGGCGCAGCAGGCCGCGCGCGGCCGGGTCGGTGAGCAGCTCGACGGCGTCGCGGGCGACCAGGGCGGCCAGCGCCCCGCAGTCCGGCGGTGCGGCGACGGTGCGGACCAGTCCGCCGTCGCCGTTCCGTACGGCGCGGAGGGCCGGGGGCGCGACGGCGGCGAGGGCGTTGACGCGTTCGAGGTCGGCGTCGGCGGCGTGGCTTCCCGGACCGCCGGCGACCTCCGCGTGCACCACGCGGTGCAACAGGCCGCGGAGCGCGTGGAAGTGGCGCAGCCAGCCGGAGTCCACGCCGTCCAGCGGGGTGCCGGGCGGGACGACGCGGGGCGCCCAGCAGCCAGGCGCGCAGGCGCTCCGGGGTGGCCAGGCGCTCGTACGGCTCCTCGCCGGGCCGCCCGGCCGCGGCGAACGTGGCCACGAGGTCCAGGCAGAGCCGCCCGGAGTCGAAGCGCAGGTCGTGAGGGGCCGCAGCCATGTGCGTGTCACCTTTTCCCTGTGGGATCCCTGTGGGGCTGTGCGCCTCCCCACAGGGTGCCCGGCCGGGCCCTCGGCCGGAAGCCCCGTGACGCTTCAGCCGCGTTTCAGCCGCGCAGGAAGCCGTCACCGTGCACGGCGATGTGCGCCTCCAGGGCGTTGAGCGCGTCCTGGGTGGCCTGCCCCGTGCCGCTGCCGCGCTGCTCCGCGTAGTACGCCGCGCCGAGCTTTCTCAGGAGCTCGCCGCCGGCGCGCTGGGCCTGCACCTCCTCGACCTTCTCCTTGCCCTGCTGCAGTGCCTGCTGGGCCTGCTCCTTGGCCCGGTCCAGAAATCCCGCCATGTCGGCCTCCGTGGGACGGATGGATGGTGCGAGGGGTTCTTTCGTCTGGTTCGTCTGGCGGATCAATTGTCGAGCGGGGGGTGGGGCGGCGGCAAGCGGCCCGGCGCCCTGGGGATCCGCCCCCGCCCCGCCCTTTCACCGTTTCCCGCAGGGGCTGCGCCCCTGCGCCACCCCGCGGTGCGCGCTGCCGCGCGCGGAGGCCGGGCCGCGCTCCGCGCGGTGGGCGGGGCTTCGCCCCTGCACCCCACCGGGGGCTTCGCCCCCTGGACCCCCGAAGCGCCCTGCGGGCGCTGTCCTCAAGCGCCGGACGGGCTACTGGTGCGCGGGGCGCGCCATTTCAGCCCGTCCGGCGCTTGAGGACAACCGCGCGGAGCGCGGTTGCGGGGTCCGGGGCGAAGCCCCGAACGGGGGACCAAGGGCTGCGCCCCGGCAAGGGTCCAGGGGCGAAGCCCCGGCAGGGGTCCAGGGGGCGGAGCCCCCGGCGGGGCGCAGGGGCGGAGCCCCGGCCAACGCGGCGCAGCCGCATTGCGGGCCCAGGGCGCAGCCCCGGAAGCAGGGTGCAGGGGGCGCAGCCCCCGCCCACCGCGCGGAGCGCGGTGCCGGGCCGAGGGGCGCAGCCCCGGGAGAAACGGTGAAAGGGCGGGACCGGGGCAGAACTCACCGCCCCGCGGCCCCCGCCCGCAGCCTCCGCCGCACCCACAGCAGCGCACCACCCGCCACGCCCCCGACCCCCAGCACCCCCGCCACAACCGCGACCACCGACCCCAACCCCGACCCCGGCCCGTCCCCACCGGAAGCGGACGCCCCGGGGACGGACGCGCCGGGGGCAGCCGCACCGGGAATGGACGCGCCCGACACCACCAGCCGCCCCGTCCGCCGCACCCGCCCGTGATGGCTGACCACCGTCACCGGATACGCTCCCGGCCCCAGCGCCCGCCGGATCCGCGCCGGGCCGTAGTAGCGGGGGTCGTCCCCGTCCCCGGCCCGGCTCTCGTCGCGTCGCAGCGGGACCGGTCGCTCGAAGGCGGGGGACGTCGCGGTGAGCCGGCCCTCCTCGCCGGGGTCGGGCGACGCGTCGCGCCAGAGGACGTTGACCGTGCCGCCGATCGCCGCGGGCGGCCCGTCCGTACGGGCCCGCCCCCGCCCCTCCGGGGGCGGTGAAGAAGGCGGGGCCGCGCGCACGGCCCAGATAGTCGCCGTCCCCCGGGACGGGCCGCCCGGACGGCCACCGTCCGCTCCCCCAGCGCCCGCCCGTCCGGACCGGCGAGGACGATCTTGTAGGTGCCCTCCCTGGCGCCCGTCGGCAGCGTCACGGTGCCGGTGAACATCCGGGGGTTGTTCCAATGGCTGCCCCGCGGGTCGTGGACCAGCCGCACGGGGCCGGGCAGGACCGGCGAACGGGCCGTGAAGGAGGACCCCGTCTCGCCCGGGTAGAGGTCGTCGAACCACAGGGCGAACCGCTCGCCCGGCCGCAGCACCCCGTCCTCGTCCGACAGCCGGAACGACGGCGGCTTCTGGGGCCGTACCCGGACCAGGTCCCGGGCCACGGTCCGGCCGCCGACCCGGACGGCGAGCGGATACGCACCGGGGCGGGCCGTCATCGCGACGGCGGGCCGGCCGTGGTGGCCCTGCGCGCGGCGGTCCCGGTCGTAGGGGGCGAGCCGGACGGGCCGGCGGCCGAAGGCCGGCGAGTGGACGGTCACCGGGTCGCCGGGGTGCACGCCCTGCACGTCCACGTCGACCAGTTCACCCGGCCGGTTCTCGAACGCGCCGTTCAGCACCACGTGCACAGGGCCGCCCGGGGACGCGCCGTCCGCGGACGCGCCGGGCGCCGAGACGCCGCCCGTGAGCAGCACCGCGCCGGTGAGCGTCACCACTGTGGCGGCCGCACGGATCCCTTTCATGGCGCCACCCCCCTTGTCCTGTGAAGAGGGCCGTCCCGGGCCCCAGGTTGCGCGAGTTTCGGCCGGATCCGGCCATGCAGGGCCCGGGATCCGGCCGTGAAACGGCGAAGGCCCCACCGCCGGGGGCGGTGGGGCCTTGCCTCACATGGGATGAGTGGAGATGGCGGGAATCGAACCCGCGTCCAACGGTGCGGAATCAGGGCTTCTCCGAGCGCAGTCCGCTGCGATTTTCTCGGCCCCGGAGATCACACGGACAAGTCTCCGACGGGCTCAGTCACTGTTTGATTTCCCACCAGGTCCCGTGACCGGACCTAGTGGTTTAGTCCCCTAGCTGATGCCAGGATCCGGGTCGGGAACAGCCCCGGGCTGACACTTCGCAAGTCGCTACTTAGGCAGCGAGGGCGAAGGAATCGCGCTTGGTGTTGGCGATTATTGGTTGCGACATATGGTTTACGAGATCATTGCCGCTTCCTCGGCTCGCTTCCCCTGCTTCGACATCCGCTGTCGAAACCGATCATCCCCATGTTGTGTTTTCAAACTGCAGCCCCGGGGGGCGTGCTACGGACCATGGTACGTGACCGGCGGCGGGCGGTGCCAGTGAATTCCGGCGGCGCCCCCGGCGGGATCACCGGGCCGCGCGCTCCCGCTGGCGCCGGCGCGCCGCCGCGATCGCGCGGTCCGACTCGCGGCGGTCCGTCTTCTCCCGCAGGGTCTGCCGCTTGTCGTACTCCTTCTTGCCCTTGGCGAGCGCGATCTCGACCTTCGCCCGGCCGTCCTTGAAGTACAGCGCCAGCGGCACGATGGTGTGCCCCGTCTCGCCGGACTTGGACTCCAGCTTGTCGATCTCGGCGCGGTGCATCAGCAGCTTGCGCTTGCGGCGCGCGCTGTGGTTCGTCCACGTGCCCTGGGCGTACTCGGGGATGTGCACGTTGTGCAGCCACACCTCGCCGCCGTCGATCTGCACGAAGCCGTCCACCAGCGAGGAACGGCCCTGCCGCAGCGACTTGACCTCGGTGCCGGTCAGCACCATGCCGCACTCGTAGGTCGTCAGAAGGTGGTAGTCGTGCCGCGCCTTCTTGTTCTGGGCGACGAGCTTGCGCCCAGGCTCTTTCTCTTTCTGCTGCTTTCCCATGGTGCGGTCATTCTCGCACTACGACCCCGGTCCGAGGCCACCCAATACTGCGCGGGCCCGGGGCTCGGGATCGCCGTGGACGACCAGGTCGGGGGTGAGGCCGCCGTCCTCCACGGTGCGCCCGGCGGGGGTGCGCCAGTGGCCGACGGTCTGCTCGGCGACCGAGCCGTCGGGCAGCGGACGGGGCATCTGCACCGAGCCCTTGCCGAAGGTCCGGGAGCCGACGAGGACGGCCCGGCCCCGGTCCTGGAGGGCGCCGGCCAGCAGCTCGCCGGCGCTCATGGTGCCGCCGTCGACGAGGACGACGAGGGGGCGCCGGGTGTCGCCGCCGGGGCGGGCGGACAGGGCCCGCTGGCGGCCGTGGACGTCGTAGGTGGCGACGAGACCGCCGTCGAGGAAGGCGGACGCGGTGGTGACGGCCTCGGTGACCAGGCCGCCGGCGTTGCCGCGCAGGTCGAGCAGGACGCCCTCGCGGGGCCCGGCCGCCCGTACCGCCTCGCGCACCGCGCGGCCCGTGCCCCGGGTGAAGGAGGCGACCTTGATCCGGGTGCCGGCGGCGGCGCCGTCGCGGAACCGGTCGGAGACGACGCTCCTGGTGCGCAGGCGCTCGCGGCGGAGCGTGCGCTCCCGTACCGCGCCCTCCCCGGCCGACCCGCGCCCGGCATGGGCCAGCCCCAGCCGCACGGGAGTGCCCGTACCGGACGGACCGCCGCGCAGCCGGGCGACGACGTCGGTGACCGGACGGCCGGTCACCTCCACCCCGTCCACGGTGCGCAGCCGGTCGCCGGGCGTGATCCCGGACCGGGCCGCGGGTCCGCCCTGTTCGACGCCCTCGACCTCCATCGCCCCGTCGGCGAGCCGGCGGACGGACAGGCCGACGCCGACGTACTCGCCGCGCAGGGCCCGCTCGAAGCCCTGGTACTCCCGGGCGCTGTAGACGCCGCCCCAGCGGTCGGGGGCGGCGGCCGCCGCGCCCCGGGGGCGGGCGGCGGAGCGCGTGGGCGCCTTGGCGTCCTCCGCGCCAGCGGCGCGGGGCGCGGGGGCCGTGGAGGGGAGCCCGTGCCGGGCGTCCGCGCCCCACGAACCGGTGGCGGCCCCGGTGGCCAGCGCCCCGGCGAAGACCAGCGTCAGCACCGCGCCGCGGCGGAAGCGGCGCTGCGGTACGAACATCGGCGGGCCGGGCATGCGCGAGAGTCTAGGCCACCACCGGCCCCCGCACGGGGAGTTGACGGGACGCCGCCCTCGTCCCGTCCGTACCGCGGACCCTCCGCTACACCTTCAGGTACTTCCACAGCGCGGCGAAGGCGGCCAGCGCGGGCATCAGCAGCCCGGTCGCGAGGACCAGCGGCAGCTTGGTCAGCACCGCGTCCCAGCCGATGAACTGGATGACGTCGATGTGGGTGGCGAGCAGGTTGTTGACCAGGAACTGCTGCCCGCAGACCAGCAGGACGCAGGCGAGGATCCCGCCCAGCAGCCCGGCGACGGCCGCCTCCATGATGAACGGGACCTGGATGTAGAAGCTCGACGCACCCACCAGCCGCATGATCCCGGTCTCCCGGCGCCGGCTGAAGGCCGAGACGCGGACCGTGTTGACGATCAGCAGCAGGGCCACGACGAGCATCAGGAACATCACGCCCAACGCGCCCCAGTTCATGTATCTGAGGAGGTTGAAGAGGCTCTTGAGGGTGTCCTTCTGGTCCTCGACGGTCTGCACGCCCGGGCGCTTCTGGAAGGCGCTGGAGATGACCTCGTACTTGGTGGGGTCCTTGAGCTTGATGCGGAAGGACTCCTGCATCTGGTCGGCCGTCACCACCGTGGCCAGCGGCTGGCTGCCGAACTCCTCCTTGTAGTGCTTGTACGCCTCGTCCGACGTCTCGAAGTGGATGCTCTGGACCAGCGGCATCTTCTCCAGGTCGGCCTTGATCTGCTTCTTCTGCTCGTCGGTGACCGCCCCCTTGGCACAGGAGGAGAAGTTCGCCTTGTCGGTCTTGTTGCAGAGGTAGATCGAGACGTTGGCCTTGTCGTACCAGTAGCCCTTCATCGAGTTGACCTGCTCGTTCATCAGCAGCGAACCGCCGAAGAGGGCCAGCGACAGGGCAACCGACACGATCACCGCGAAGGTCATCGTGAGATTGCGACGGAGACCGACGCCGATCTCCGACAGAACGAACTGGGCGCGCATGGCGTCCTTTCACTGCCTTTCAGTGCAGGCTTTCAGTGCTGGTAGCCGTAGACGCCGCGCGACTGGTCGCGCACGAGACGGCCCTGGTCGAGCTCGATGACGCGCTTGCGCATCTGGTCCACGATCTGCTGGTCGTGGGTGGCCATGATGACGGTCGTGCCGGTCCGGTTGATCCGGTCGAGCAGCTTCATGATGCCGACGGAGGTCTGCGGGTCCAGGTTGCCCGTGGGCTCATCGGCGATGAGCAGCATCGGGCGGTTGACGAACGCCCGGGCGATGGCCACCCGCTGCTGCTCGCCGCCCGAGAGCTCGCCGGGCATCCGGCCCTCCTTGCCGCCGAGTCCGACCAACTCCAGGACCTGCGGGACGGCCTTGCGGATCTCGCCGCGCGGCTTGCCGATGACCTCCAGGGCGAACGCGACGTTCTCGGCGACCGTCTTGCTGGGCAGCAGCCGGAAGTCCTGGAAGACCGTGCCCAACTGGCGGCGCATCTGCGGCACTTTCCAGTTGGAGAGGCGGGCGAGGTCCTTGCCCAGCACGTGCACCTGTCCGTGGCTGGCCCGCTCCTCGCGCAGCAGGAGTCTCAGGAAGGTGGACTTGCCGGAGCCGGAGGAACCGACCAGGAAGACGAACTCGCCCTTCTCGATCTCGAGCGAGACGTCCCGGAGCGCCGGGCGGTTCTGCTTCGGGTAGGACTTGGAGACGTTGTCGAATCGAATCACGAGTGCACCACGTGCGACCTGGAGAGCGGCACGGAACGCCACGGTCGCGGCGCCCGTCGGTGTGCGTGACCATACGCGAACGACGCGTGTACGCGCAGTCGGCGTCCTGTGTTGACGGGTTTATTACCGCCGCCCACGGGGACAAAGCGAGGAAATCGGGTCCTGGGCGGGGTGGTGGCACACTCGTGGAACACCGATCGGGTCGGCTCCCCGGCACCGGCCGCGCCGAAGGGCGGGAAAGCTGGCACAGTGGTAGGGGGAACCGCTCGGCTCTCTCGCACGTTGGACGTACCGGAGGAGGAATTCGCATGACATGCGACCGACTGGTGTGCGCCAACTGTGCAGCCCCGGTCAGCGAGGGACGGTGCCCGGTGTGCCGGGCGAGCCGGGAGCGGCTCCAGCAGCAGGAAGGCGTCTTCGCCGGCCTGACACCGGCCACGCTGGTCGCGCTGCTGGTGGCGCTGGTCGCGGTGGCGGTGCTCGCCCGCGGCTTCGCCGGCTGAGCGGCGGTCCCGTACGAGACGCGGAAGGCCCGGGGTGCGCGGCACCCCGGGCCTTCGTCATCCGCGTACGGTCACCCTGTGCGTGCGACCGCTCACGCTCCACCGACCCTGATCAGGCAGGGGTGTTGCGGTTGATCACCCGGGGCAGCAGCCGGAAGCCGATGCCGCCCGCGATCATCGTCGCGGCGCCGGCCACCAGGAATTCGGTCTGACCGGCACCGGTCTGGGCCAGCTCCTCCTTCGGCTTGGCCTGCTGCACCGGCTTGACGCCGGCGCTGTCGGCGGCCGTGTTGCAGTTGCCGCTG
Source organism: Streptomyces thioluteus (assembly GCF_039535865.1). Taxonomy (NCBI): domain Bacteria; kingdom Bacillati; phylum Actinomycetota; class Actinomycetes; order Kitasatosporales; family Streptomycetaceae; genus Streptomyces; species Streptomyces thioluteus. Next base: position 12,692 of record NZ_BAAAXZ010000061.1, on the reverse strand, counting down.
CCGGTGTCCACGGGGCAGGTGGTGGCGTCGTCGCCGGGGGTGCCGTTCGGCGCGGGGGACGCGCTGTCGCTGGGAGAGGCCGTGTGCGAGGGGTCCGGCTCACCCGTCGGGTCGGGCTTGCCGGTGGGCTCGTGGGTGGGCTCGTCCGTCGGCTGCGGCTTCCCGGTCGGGTCCGGGTCGCCCGTCGGGTCCGGCTTGCCGGTCGGGTCGGGCTTGCCGGTCGGCTCGTGGGTGGGCTCACCCGTCGGCTCCGGCTTCTGCGTCGGCTCTTGCGTCGGCTCCTGCGTGGGCTCGTGGGTCGGCTCCTGCGTCGGCGGGACCGTCGGGTCCTGGGTCGGCGGATCCGTGGGCTTCTCCGTCGGCTGCGGGATGCTGGTGGGCTCCTGCGTCGGGTCCGTCGTCGCGTCCGGGGCGGCCACGCCCCCCGTTCCGTGGACCTCGGCCGTCTTGGACAGCCCGCCCAGCGGGACGTCCACACCGGCGGCCGAGGCCGCGCCCGCGGCCGTCAGCGAGGCGCCGGCGGCTATCACCGCGCCCGCGGTGATGCGCGCCACGCGCAGCCGCGTCTTGTTCGTCATATGCCTGCTACCCCCAGTAGCTGGATTCGTCGTTGGGGCAGCCGTGCACCGGGTGGTGGCCCTGGGAGGGGTCCGCGAAACGTCAGCGGCGGCCTTGCGGCCTGGTGTCGCCCCCCGCCACACGCATCCCAGTGATACGCATGCCGCCCGCCACCCTTGCGAGTTTTCAGGCACACGTCAAGGCGGATCCGGGCGCTACGCCCGGATCCGCCCTGGTCCGTCCTGCTTTTCCTGCGTCCTACTTTTCCTGCTGCTTGCGCCAGCGAATGCCGGCCTCCAGGAAGCCGTCGATGTCGCCGTCGAGGACCGCCTGCGGGTTGCCGACCTCGAACTCGGTGCGCAGGTCCTTGACCATCTGGTACGGGTGCAGGACGTACGAACGCATCTGGTTGCCCCAGGAGTTGCCGCCGTCGCCCTTGAGCGCGTCCATCTTGGCCTGCTCCTCCTGGCGGCGCCGCTCGAGCAGCTTGGCCTGGAGGACGTTCATCGCGGTCGCCTTGTTCTGGATCTGCGAGCGCTCGTTCTGGCAGGAGACGACGATGCCGGTCGGGAGGTGCGTCAGGCGCACCGCCGAGTCGGTCGTGTTGACGCCCTGGCCGCCGGGGCCGGACGAGCGGTAGACGTCGACGCGCAGCTCGGACTCGTCGATCTCGACGTGGTCCGTCTGCTCGACGACCGGCAGCACCTCGACGCCCGCGAAGGAGGTCTGGCGGCGGCCCTGGTTGTCGAAGGGCGAGATGCGGACGAGGCGGTGCGTGCCCTGCTCGACGGAGAGCGTGCCGTACGCGTACGGGGCCTGGACGGCGAAGGTGGTGGACTTGATGCCCGCCTCTTCGGCGTACGAGGTCTCGTAGACCTCGGTCTTGTAGCCGTGGCGCTCGGCCCAGCGCAGGTACATCCGCTGGAGCCGCTCGGCGAAGTCGGAGGCGTCCACGCCGCCGGCCTCGGCACGGATGTTGACCAGGGCCTCACGGGCGTCGTACTCGCCGGAGAGGAGGGTGCGGACCTCCATCTCGTCGAGCGCCTTGCGCACGGCGGTCAGCTCGGACTCGGCCTCGGCCATGGCGTCGGCGTCGCCCTCGGCCTCGGCGAGCTCGAAGAGCACCCCGAGGTCGTCGATGCGGCCACGCAGCGCCTCGGTCTTGCGCAGCTCGGCCTGGAGGTGCGACAGCTGGCTGGTGATCTTCTGCGCCGCTTCCGGGTCGTCCCACAGGGACGGGGCGGCCGCCTGCTCCTCGAGCACGGCGATGTCGGCCCTCATCCTGTCGAGGTCCAGGACGGCCTCGATCGACCCCATGGTGGAGGAGAGGGACTTGAGCTCTTCGGATACATCAACGACTGCCACGCACCCAGCCTAACCGCTGTGCGGGGCGGGGCGCCCCGGTCCGGCGTTCACGGGAGCTGCCCCTGGGGGGCGTCCGTGCGGTGGACGCCGGGCTTGGTGTCCGCCGAGTCGTGGCCGGCCGTGGCGTACCAGCCGCCGACGCCCGCCGCCGCGGCCAGCGCCACCGCGGCCGCGCCCAGCTTGATCCGGCGGCGTTTGCGCTCCTCGGCCGGGGTGCGGTGGCGGGCCGAGCCGGCCCTGCGCTCGCCCGCCGCGCGAGGTGCCCGCGCCGTGCCGTGCGCTCCGCCCGCGAGCTCCTCCGGGCCCGGTACGCGCATGCTCGTGTGGGTGTCGCGGCTGGAGTCGAAGGCCGGCGCCGGGACGAGCGGGACCGCGCCGCGGCGGGGCGCCGCGGGGGCCGACGGCGGCGGGGCGTACAGCGCGCCGGGCGCCTGCTCGCCGCCGTCCGCCGCGTCCCCCTCGCCCGGCTCGTCGATGTCGAGCGGCGGCAGCCCGGCCAGCGCGGGCAGCATCTCGTGCAGCCGCGAGGCCAGCTCGGGGGCGCGCAACCGGGAGGCGGGCGCCTTGGCCAGGCACTGGACGATCAGCTGCCACAGTTCGTCGGGGATGCCCGGCAGGGGGGCGACGGTCTCCGTGACGTGCCGCCGCAGGACCGCCCCGGGGTGACCGCCGCCGAACGGCGTGAACCCGGCGAGCAGCTCGTAGAGCACGGTGGCCAGCGCGTAGACGTCGACGGACGCCCGGGGCGGCAGGCCCTCGACGATCTCGGGGGCCACGTAGTCGGGGGTTCCGATGACGCTGCGCGGGGCCGCGGCGCGGGCGCGGTCGCGGGTGGGGCGCGGGGAGTCGACGAGGCGGGCGATGCCGAAGTCCGTGAGCAGCGCGGGGTGGGCGCCGCCGGGGCCGAGCGGGCCCTCCATGTCGAGCAGGACGTTCTCCGGCTTGACGTCGCGGTGGACGATGCCGGCCCGGTGCGCGGCGGCCAGGCCGTCGGCGACGTCCGCGACGATGGCGACGGCGGCCTCGGGGGCCAGCCGGCGCTCGTGGTCGAGCCGGGTCCGCAGGTCGGTGCCCCGGACGAGGTCCATGACCAGCGCGAGGTCGGCGCCGTCCACGACCAGGTCACGGACGTTGACCACCCGGGGGTGGTCGAGGCCGAGGAGGGCCGCCCGCTCCTGGACGAAGCGGCCGACGAGCTCCTGGTCGGACGCCAGGTCCTCGCGCAGGAGCTTGATGGCGACCGGGCCCTCGGGGCCCTCGCCCAGCCACACCGTGCCGGCGCTGCCCCGGCCGAGGACCTGGTGGGCGGTGTACCGGCTGCCGATCTTCCGTGCCAAGACTCTTCCCCGACTCCTCAGACATCCCGACAGGCGCGTCGCACCGGATCGCGCGCGACCAACCTACGCGGCTGAGGGGATGCTAGGGGCACCGGCCGGTGCCCATCCGCACTTCCGCCGCACAAGCCGCCCGATCCGGTGGGCCGGGGGCTAGTTGCCCGAACTGTGGCCCGAAACCCAGTCCTTGACCTGGGTGACCCAGTCCCAGGCGGCGTCCCAGAAGCTCTTGCCGTCGGCGACCCAGTCCTTGAGCGGGGTGAACTCCCACACGGCCCAGGAGCCGATGACCAGGATCACGATCAGGAACAGACAGCCCTTGAGGCAGCCGAGGCCCGGGATGCGCATGGGGTTGGCGCTGCGCTGCCGCGGCGGACGGGGTTCGCGCCGGGGGGCGGGTTCGGGCGACGGAGGGGCGTACGGCTGCGGCTGGGGCGCCTGCGGCGGCTGCTGGTAGCGCGGCTCCGGCCGGCGCCGTTGCGGGCGCTGCGGCGCGTACGGCTGCTGGGGCTGCTGTTGCTGCTGCGGGGCGTACGGCTGCTGGGGCTGTTGCCGCGGTGCGTACGGCTGCTGCGGCTGTGGCGGCTGCTGGTAGGGCTGCTGCTGCGGCGCCGCGTACTGCTGGGGCTGCTGGGGCTGCTGGGGGTAGCCCTGCTGGGGCGCCGGGCGGCGCGTGGGGCGCCGGCGCAGCGGGTCCTCGCTGGGGTCCAGGTACTGGACCTGCGTCTGGTCGTTGCGGTCGCGGGCCGCGCGCAGCTGGGTCTGCCACGGGTGCGGGCCGTCGGCCTGCTGCGGCCCGGGATCCACCGGCGGCATGGCGCGGGTGGGGTCGGCCCCGCCGTAGGAGCCCGCCGGGAGCACCTGGGTGGGGCCCGCGTCGGGAGCGGTGCTCGGCAGCACGCTGGTCGCCGCGTCGGGGTCGTACCCGCCCGGCGCGCCGGCCGTCGGCGGCAGCACCTGGGTGGGGTCCGCGTCGCCGAAGCCGCCGGCCGGGGCGCCCTCGCCCGTGCCCGGCACCACGGCCGGCTGCGGGTCCGGGGCGAGCAGCGCGGCGACGCCGAGCGCGGCCTCGGCCTGGGCCGCGCTCGCGTGCACGCCGACGCCGGCGGCGACGACGCGCAGGGCACGGGCCAGGTTCTCGGCGCTCGGGCGCTCCTCGGGGCGCTTGCGCAGGCAGCGCTCGATGACCGTCCACAGGGGCTCGGGGACGGTGGTGGGACGGCGCGGCTCGGCGCTGAGGTGCTGGTGCAGCACCTCCAGGGCGGTCGCCCCGGCGAACGGGGGGCCGGCCGGTGACCAGCTCGTAGAGCAGGATGCCCGCGCCGTAGATGTCGACGGCGGAGGTCTGCGGGCGGCCCTCGGCCGACTCCGGGGCGACGTAGGCCGGGGTGCCGACGAACTCGTGGGTGCGGGTCAGCCCCGGGGAGTCGGCGAGGCGCGCGATGCCGAAGTCCGTCAGCATCGGGTGCATCCGCCCGCCCTCGTCCTTGAGCAGGACGTTGGCCGGCTTGAGGTCGCGGTGCACGACGCCGTCCACGTGGCTGGCCGCCAGCGCGTCGGCGATCTGGGCCGTGAGCAGGGCGGCCGCCACCGGGGTGAACGGGCCGTTCTCGCGCAGGTAGCGGTGCAGGTCCGGGCCGTCGATCAGGTCCATGACGAGGGCGAGCAGGTCGCCCTCGACGACGAGGTCGCGGGTGCGGACGATGTTGGGGGTGGGTGAGCCGCAGCAGGACGGAGCGCTCGCGCAGGAAGCGCATCACCACGTCCGCGTCGTTGGCCAGCTCCTCCTTGAGCACCTTGATCGCGACGGTCTCACCCGGCTGCCCGGCCACGGCGGCCTCGGCGCCCGCCGCCTCTCGCTGGCTCGCCCGCCAGACGGTGCCCGTGGCCCCGCGTCCGAGCGGCTCCTCGAGCAGGTACTTGCTGCCTACCGGCCGCACGTCATGCGCTCCCTGGTCGTGATCCGGACCGTGCTCCCGGTCCCGGGTGTCGAACTGTGTTTACGGCCTCTCCCCGAGCCCGGCCCTCCGCCCACTGTAGTGCTGTCCCGCGAACCGTCGCCTTGACGAATCCGTGGGGCTCGGGGGAAAGACGCGCGTTCCGGACGGTTGGTTGCCGCCGGTTGCTGCGGGAATGTCATGGGGTGATCGACGGCCGGGCGAAAAGGGGGCGACACCGGTCACAGGCGGTCACCCGCCGTACGGGACCGAGGGGGAAATCCCCCGCGGTCCGGTCGCCGAACGTTCCTCCCCGGCCGTTTTCGTCTCCTCTTCGACTCCCGTTCGAGCGGGGGGGCCGGTCGTTCATGATCACGAATCGGCTCTCGCCGGGCACGCTGTCGGCGGCAGGTGCGAGGATGCTCGCAGCACGGTGCGGTGGGGGCGGAGCGGAGGCCCCGCGCTCCGTGGTGACCTGTACGTGCCGAAGTGCCCGTGCGCGCCGGTGGGGGGCGGTCCTTCTCCCCCCGGACCAGGGCAGGAAGGGACTGTGGACGCCGATGCAGATCCGGCTGACCGTCCTCGGGCCACCGCTCGGCGGGCACGCCGCGCACGCCTGCGACGTTCTGGTGACCGCTCCCGCGGGCACCGCCCTCGCCGGGGTGGCGAGCGGCCTCGCCGCCGCCCTCGCGGCGGCCGGCTCCGACCTGGGCAGCGGGGCGGTCGTCGTCCACGCCGGGCAGGAGCGGCTCGACGCGCAGCGCTGCGCCCTGGGCGAGCCGCCGCTGATCGACGGCGCGGTGCTCTCCCTGGGCGCCCCCGCCGACCCGGAGCGCGATGCCGGCCCCCCCGCTCGCGCACGTCGCGGGGACCGCGGCCCGGCTGCACGTCGTCTCCGGTCCCGACGCCGGCGGGGTGCACCTGCTGCACGGCGGCGAGGTCCTGGTCGGCCGCTCCTCCTCCGCGGACGTCCCGGTCGACGACCCCGACGTCTCCCGGCTCCACTGCGCCGTCACCCTCGGCGACGACGGCCGCGTCACCCTCCACGACCTCGGCTCCACCAACGGCACCACGCTGGACACGACCCCGGTGGACGACCGTCCGGTCCCGTTCCGCCCGGGGTCGCTGCTGCGGGCGGGCGAGTCGACGCTGGTCCTGCACGGACCGGGACACCCCGGCCGGGCGGGGCCCGGACCTCCTTCCGACGTCGCCGGACGGGGAGGGCCGCCTGCGGGTGACCCCGCGGACCGCCGACGCGGGGGCGCGCGGGGCGCGCGCGGACGGGGCGTACGGAGGCGCGGCCCGGGGCGAACGCATCGGTGCGCCCGGTGCGCACGGAGCCGGAGCCGGTGGCGCATCGGAGGCCGCCGGGGCGGCGGGGCCGCGCCCCGGCACACCCGGGTACGCGACGGGCAGCGGCCCACGGCAGTGGACGTCCGGCGCGGCCGCACCGCGCGGGGATGCGGAGCCCGCGGCGCACCACGGCGGGCCGGAAGGCGGCACGCGCGTGCCCGTGCCGGCCGCCCGCCGCTCCGCCGTCCCCCCGCGCGATCCCGCGGCAACCGTGCCCCGGCCCAACGGCCCGGAAGAACGGACGCCGCCGCGGGGCGTGCCGACCACCGAGCAGCGCCCGGGCGCCGGCGAGACACCCGCGTGGGGCGCCCGGACGCCCGTGTACGGCACCGGGGCCGGAACGGCCGGGTCCCGCGCGGCGCAGGACGCCGCCGGCGCCGTGACGACCGTCACCGGGACCGGCGACGCCCGCCTCCGCGCCCCCCAGCAGCGCACCGAGGAGCCGTCGTGGACGGCGGGCGCGGCCCCGGCGGACACCTCGACCGCCCTGGGCACGGCCCGCATCCACCCCGGCCCCGGCCCTGGCACCGGCACGGCGGAGGCCCCCCCGGCCGCCGACGGCAAGCGCTCGCGCAACCGCGGCATAGCGGCCTGGGCGCGCCGCCTCGCCGGCGGCCGCGCCGGGCAGCAGCCGCGGCCCGAGGACGACGGCGGGCAGGGCTTCGTCCCGGCCCCGAGGGAGCCGGCCCCGGAGGAGACCTCGGCGGCGCTGCGCGAGCGCTGGCCGGACCCGGCGACCGTGCTGCTGACCGCGCTCGGGCCCGGGCCTCGCCTGTGGGAGCGGGGCCCGGACCACCCGGATCTGCTCACCGTCCGCCTGGGCACGGCCGACCGCTACGTGTCCGGCCCGCACGGCGGCGAGGGTGCGCTGCTGCCCGCCGTGCCGGTCACCGTCGGCCTGCGGCAGGCGGGTTCGCTCGGCCTGGCCGGGCCGCGGGTCCGGCTGGCCGGCCTGGCCCGTTCCGTCCTGGCCCAACTGGCGGTGCTGCACTCGCCGTCGGTGCTGGAGTACGTCCTGATCGCCGCGGATCCGCTGCGCGCCGCGGCGGAGCGGCAGGCGGAGTGGGCCTGGCTGGGCTGGCTCCCCCAGCTGCGACCGGCGCACGGCCAGGACTGCCGGCTGCTGGTCGCCTACGACCGGGAGCAGGCGGCGGCCCGCACCGCGGAGCTGGTCCGGAGGCTGGACGACGGCCCGCTGGGCCCGAGTTGGCCGACCGCGGCCGAGGAGAAGGTCGCGGCGCTGGCCGAGGCCCACCGGGGTCCGCGCACGGTGGTGGTCGTGGACGGCGACCCGGGCACCCCGGCCCTGCGGGAGTCCCTGGCCCGGCTGGCGGCGCGCGGCGGCGCGGCCGGGATCCATCTGATCTGCCTCGCGGACGCCCCGTCGACGACGGCGAGTTCGCCGGTGTCGGCGGCCCTGGAGACCGCGCGGGCGGCGTCCCCCGCGTTCCCGTACTGCGGAGCGGTGGCCCTGGTCGGCGGGGACGTGGCCACGGTCGTCCAGGTCATCGGGAGCGCGCCGCGCGGCGGCGCGGGACGTGCCGGCGCCGGGCAGCACGGTCGTCGCGGCCCTCGACGCGGTGTCGGGGGCGTGGGCGGAGCGCTTCGCGCGGGCGCTGGCGCCGCTGCGCGTGGCGGACTCGGCCGAGGGCGACGCCCGTTCGGCGCGGGTCGCGGCCCTGCCCCGCACCGCGCGGCTGCTGGACGAGCTGGGCCTGGCCCGGGCCACCCCCGCCTCGCTGACGGCGCGCTGGGCCTCGGCCACGGACCCGGGCAGCCGCCCGGGCGGCCGGGCCGTCGCCGTCCTGGGCGCGGGCCCGCACGGCCCGCTGTCGGTGGACCTGGCCGCGGACGGGCCGCATCTGCTGGTGGAGGGCGGCCCCGGCAGCGGGAAGACCGAGCTGCTGCGCTCGCTCGCCGCGTCGCTCGCGGCCGCGGACCGCCCGGACCGGCTCTCCCTCGTCCTGGTGGACGGCGCGGCGGCCGAGCGCGGCGAGGGCCTGCGGATGTGCACGGACCTGCCGCACGTCTCGACGTACCTGGCCGCCGCGGACCCGCTGCGGATGCGGGAGTTCGCGCAGGCGCTGGGTTCGGAGCTCAAGCGGCGCGCCGAGCTGCTGGGCACGCTGGACTTCACCGCCTGGCACGAGCGGCACTCCCCGCGCCGGCCGGACGGGCCGGCCTCACCCTCCTCCTCCGGTGACCTGGAGCCGCCCCCCCACCGGCACGCTCAAGCTGCGCGCGGCCCGGGCCGACGGCCCCGCGCACACCGCGGAGAACGCGCTGCCCCGGCTCGTCGTGCTCGTCGACGACCTGGACGCGCTGGTCGCCCCGGCCCTGGGCAGCACGGGCCGGCCGGCGGCCGGTTCGGTGGTACGGGCCCTGGAGGCCGTCGCCCGGGAGGGCGAGCGGCTGGGCGTCCACCTGGTCGCGGCCTCGGGCCGCCCGGACCGCACGGCGGACACGGCGGTGGCCGAACGGGCGCTCCTGCGCGCCGCGTTGGAGATCGCCCCGGCCGCGGACGACGGCGGGCCCGCGGGCGGCCCCGCGCCGGGCCGCGGCCGACTGCACCGGCCGGCCGCCGGCCCCGCCACACCGTTTCCAGGCGGGCCGGGTCACCGGCCGGATCCCGCGGACCGCGACGCAACGCCCGACGGTGGTTCCGCTGGACTGGCAGCGGATGGCGACCCGCCGACGCGACGGCCGCTGCGAGAGCTGGGCAACGGCCCCACGGACCTGGCGCTGCTGGCGAGTGCGCTGCAGCGGGCGGCGCAGTCGGCGGGGGTGGTGGCGGCGCCGGCGTTGCTGTAAGGGGGTTACTCCCCGCCCCGCCCTTTCTCCGTTTCCGCAGGGGCTGCGCCCTTCGCAACCCCGCGGTGCGCGGTGCGCACCGGGACGCGGGGCTCCGCCCCTGCACCCCTTCGGGGCTCCGCCCCGGACCCCCGCAACCGCGCTCCGCGCGGTTGTCCTCAAACGCCGGACGGGCCGAAGTGCGCGCCCAGGCACGCACTCAGCCCGAGGACAATGCGGCGAAGCCGCACTGCAGGGCCAGGGGCGCAGCCCCGGTCAGGGGTGCAGGGGGCGCAGCCCCCGCCGGGGTGCAGGGGCGGAGCCCCGCCCACCGCGCGGAGCGCGGACCCGGGGGCACAGCCCCCACCCACCCCCACCGCGCGAAGCGCGGCGCCGGGCCCCGGGGCGGAGCCCCGGAAGAAACGGAGAAAGGGCGGGACCGGGGCAGCCCCCCTCCCCCCAGACGCACCCCGCACCCCACCCACCCACCCGTCCCATCACATCCCGGTCACGATCGCCGAGTTGACATCGACGGCGGTATTGCGGGCGCCCCCGCCCCGGCGTAGGACTGTCGCACGGAAGTGCGGTCGCACGGGGGCCGGCGTACGGGACGGGGCGCCCGCCGCGACCGGGCACGGAAGGGACGGCAATGCGGACGGCGATACGGACGGCGACGCGTACACGTACGGCGACGCGTACGGCACCGACGAGAAGCCGCGCGGCACGCGGCGCACTGGCCGCGCTGGCAGCCGGCGCCCTGGCCCTGTCCGCCGCGGCCTGCGGCGGCGGCAGCAGCGACGACAAGAAGGACGACAAGGGCGACGGCGCCCCGAGCGCGACAGCGCCCGGCACCTCGGACGTCATACCCCACACCGTCACGCTCCCCAAGCTCAACGGCCAGAAGATCAAGGTGACCGCCGTCTGGACCGGCGCCGAGCAGCGCAGCTTCACCAAGGTCCTGGACGAGTTCTCCAAACGCACCGGGGCCGACGTGTCGTTCGTACCCAGCGGGGACGACATGTCGGCCTTCGTCGGCTCGAAGGTGGCCGGCGGCGACCCGCCGGACGTGGCGCTGCTCCAGCAGCCGGGCGTGTTGCGCGAGTTCGCGAAGAAGGGCTGGCTCAAGCCGCTCTCCCCGGAGGCGACGGCCGAGCTGGGCAAGAACTTCGCCAAGGGCTGGCAGAAGCTCGGCTCGGCGGCGGACGGCAAGCAGTACGGCGTCTACTTCAAGGCCAGCAACAAGTCGCTGGTCTGGTACAACACCAAGGTCTTCGACGCGGCCGGGGTCAAGGAGCCGTCGTCCTGGGACGAGTTGCTGCGCACGGCGCAGGCGATCGCCGACTACGGCGTACCGCCGGTCTCGGTCGGCGGCGCGGACGGCTGGACGCTGACCGACTGGTTCGAGAACGTCTACCTCTCGCAGGCGGGCCCGGAGAAGTACGACCAGTTGACGGCCCACAAGATCAAGTGGACGGATCCGTCGGTCAAGGACGCCCTGACCACCCTCGCCCGGCTGTTCGGCAAGAAGGAACTGCTGGCGGGCGGCAACGACGGCGCGCTGCAGAACCCAGTTCCCCACTTCCGTCACCCAGACCTTCGCGGGCGGCGACAAGGCGAAGGCCGCCATGGTCTACGAGGGCGACTTCGCCGCCGCCAACATCACCGCCGCGAAGGCGAGGATCGGCACGGACGCCAAGGTCTTCCCCTTCCCCAGGGTCGGCGCGAAGGCCCCGGTGGTGACGGGCGGCGACGTGGGCGTGGCGCTCAAGGACGGCGCGGCGGCGCAGGCCCTGCTGACGTTCCTGGCCTCGCCGGACGCGGCGTCGATCTGGGCGCACGAGGGCGGCTTCGTCTCGGCCAACCGGAACCTGTCCCCGGCCGCCTACCCGGACGACGTCCAGCGCTCCATCGCCAAGGCACTGGTCGCGGCGGGGGACGACTTCCGCTTCGACATGTCCGACCAGGCGCCCGCGGCGTTCGGCGGCAAGCCGGGCCAGGGCGAGTGGAAGGACCTCCAGGACTTCCTGCGGAACCCGGCGGACGTGGCGGGCATCCAGCGGAGGCTGGAGGCCGACGCGGCCAAGGCGTTCGGCGACTGACGGGCGGGGTCCCATGGCCACCGCGACACCTCGGGCCGCCCGTGCGGGGCGCGCCAGGTCCGGGCTCGGCACCCGCCCGTGGGTGGCGGCCGCGTTCCTGCTGCCCGCGCTGGCGCTGCTGGGCGCGCTCGTCGTCTACCCGATCGGGTACTCCGTCCACCGCAGCTTCTTCGACGCGTCCGGCCACGGCTTCGTGGGGTTCGACAACTACCACGAGGTGTTCTCGGACGACCGGATCCGCACGGCCCTGAAGAACAACGTCGTCTGGGTCGTCGTGGCCCCCAGCGTCGCCACCGTCCTCGGCCTGGTCTTCGCCGTGCTGACCGAACGGGTGCGCTGGGGAACGGCGTTCAAGCTGGTCGTCTTCATGCCGATGGCCATCTCGATGCTGGCGGCGGGCATCATCTTCCGCCTGGTGTACGAGCAGGACCCGGACCGGGGCGTCGCCAACGCCGTGTGGGTGGGGGTCCACGACACCTTCGCGGCGTCCGCCCCGTACCCCGGAGCGCATCCGCGCACCGGCGGCGACCTGGTGGCGGACGCGGACGGCGCGTTCACCGCGAAGTCCGCGCTGCGGGCGGGCACTCCGGCGCCCGCGCCCCTGGTGGCGGTCAAGCCGCAGGACGCCGACGGCGAGCGGGACGCCGTACCGGCGCGGGCCGAGCCCGGGAAGGTCACGGGGACGGTCTGGCTCGACTTCGTGCGCGGCGGCGGTGGCACGCCGGGCCGCGTCGACAGGGGTGAGAAGGCCCTGTCGGGCGTGACGGTCGAGGCGGTGCGCGACGGCCGGACCGTCGCGTCGGCGACGACCGGCCCCGACGGGACGTTCACGCTGCCGGCCGCGGCCGACGGCGCCCATGTGCGGCTGCCTGCCTCGAACTTCGCCGAGCGCTACCGCGGCGCCGAGTGGCTCGGCCCGACGCTGGTCACGCCGTCGATCATCGGTGCCTACATCTGGATGTGGGCGGGCTTCGCGATGGTGCTCATCGCGGCGGGCCTGGCGGGCGTCCCGCGCGAACTGCTGGAGGCGGCCCGGGTGGACGGCGCGAACGAGTGGCAGGTCTTCCGCCGGGTCACGGTGCCGCTGCTCGCCCCGGTGCTCGGGGTCGTGGTCATCACGCTGATGATCAACGTGCTGAAGATCTTCGACCTCGTCTACATCATCGCCCCGGGCTCCAGCCTCCCGGACGCCAACGTGCTGGCGCTCCAGCTCTACCAGTCGTCCTTCGGCACGGCCGTCAACCAGGGGCTGGGCA
>NZ_BAAAXZ010000060.1:0-22553 GCF_039535865.1 Streptomyces thioluteus | reverse complement strand
GGCCATGGACGCGCTGGGCTGCCCGCCCGCCGACTGGCCGGTCAACAACCTCTCCGGTGGCGAGAAGCGCCGCGTGGCGCTCTGCAAGCTGCTGCTCGAGGCCCCCGACCTGCTGCTCCTCGACGAGCCCACCAACCACCTCGACGCCGAGTCGGTGAACTGGCTGGAGCAGCACCTGGCCCAGTACGCCGGCACCGTCGTGGCGATCACCCACGACCGGTACTTCCTCGACAACGTCGCGGGCTGGATCCTGGAGCTCGACCGCGGGCGCGCCATCGGCTACGAGGGCAACTACTCCACCTACCTGGAGAGCAAGCAGGCCCGCCTCAAGGTCGAGGGGCAGAAGGACGCCAAGCGCGCCAAGCGCCTCAAGGAGGAGCTGGAGTGGGTCCGCTCCAACGCCAAGGGCCGGCAGGCCAAGTCCAAGGCGCGACTGGCCCGTTACGAGGAAATGGCCGCCGAGGCCGACAAGATGCGGAAGCTGGACTTCGAGGAGATCCAGATCCCGCCGGGCCCGCGTCTGGGTTCCATCGTCGTCGAGGTCGAGAACCTCTCCAAGGCGTTCGGTGACAAGGTCCTCATCGACGACCTGTCCTTCACCCTCCCGCGCAACGGCATCGTGGGCGTCATCGGCCCGAACGGCGCCGGCAAGACGACCCTGTTCAAGATGATCCAGGGCCTGGAGAAGCCGGACTCCGGCAGCATCAAGGTCGGCGAGACCGTCAAGATCTCCTACGTCGACCAGAGCCGCGCCAACATCGACCCCAAGAAGACGCTGTGGGCCGTCGTCTCCGACGAGCTGGACTACATCAACGTCGGCCAGGTCGAGATGCCCTCGCGCGCCTACGTCTCCGCGTTCGGCTTCAAGGGCCCGGACCAGCAGAAGCCGGCCGGTGTGCTCTCCGGCGGTGAGCGCAACCGCCTGAACCTGGCGCTCACCCTCAAGCAGGGCGGCAACCTGCTGCTCCTCGACGAGCCGACCAACGACCTCGACGTCGAGACCCTCTCCTCGCTGGAGAACGCCCTGCTGGACTTCCCCGGTGCCGCCGTGGTCGTCTCCCACGACCGCTGGTTCCTGGACCGGGTCGCCACGCACATCCTGGCGTACGAGGGCGACTCCAAGTGGTTCTGGTTCGAGGGCAACTTCGAGTCCTACGAGAAGAACAAGATCGAGCGCCTCGGCCCGGACGCGGCCCGTCCGCACCGTGCCACCTACAAGAAGCTCACCCGGGGCTGACCGTGGCGCGCCACATCTACTCCTGCCCCCTGCGCTGGTCGGACATGGACGCCTTCGGCCATGTCAACAACGCCGTCTTCCTGAGCTACTTGGAAGAGGCGCGGATCGACTTCATGTTCCGGCTGGCGCCGGGTGACGGGAGCCCGTCCTTCGCGGGCGGGTCCGTCGTGGCCCGGCACGAGATCGACTACCTGCATCCGCTGGTGCACCGGTACGAGCCGGTGACGATCGAGACCTGGGTGACGAGGGTCGGCACCGCCTCCACGACCGTGTCCTACGAGGTCAAGGACGAGGAGCGGACCTACGTGCGGGCCAGCACGGTCGTCGTCCCGGTCGACCTGGAGACGGGGCGGCCGCGGCGGCTCACCGCCGAGGAGAAGGAACTGCTCGAGCAGTACCGGGACGAGGCGTCCGAGGAGGCCGTCGCCGCATGACGGCACTTCAGTCCCCGCCGCCCCCGCCGGGGCAGCGGCTGCGGTTCGCCGACGCCGGGGAGGCGGCCGATCTGGCCGCCTTCCTCGCCCGGCTGATCCACTACGACCGGGGCGCGGTCGTGCGGCTCCAGGCGGGCGGCGGTGTCCTCGCCGTCTTCGGCCGGCCGCCGTCCTTCGAGGTGCTGGCCATCCGGACGGCCCGGCTGCTGGGCGAGGACGTCTTCGACGTGACCGTGTCGGCGGGGCAGTTCGCGGACGCGGTCGACGCGGGGTCGGCCGTGGACGGCGGGCTCGTCGTTGGCCTGCCCGCGGGTGTCACCGGGCCGCCCTGGACGGGTGTGCTGCCGCCGCGCGGCGGGTGGGCGGCGGGTGGCCGGGATGCCGGACGCGGCGGCGGTGCGCGGTGCGGTCGGCGCCGCGGTCGCCGAGTTCCGGTCGCGTGACGAGGCGCTGCCCGAGCAGCGGCGTACGCGGGCCGAGCGGGACCGTATCGGGCGGGAGATCTGGTCGCGGACGCTGGGGGAGACCGGGTTGCCCTTGCGGGCGGTGCACGCGGCGCAGTCTCTGGGGTTCCTGGCTTCCGCGGGGGAGCCGCCGATGTTGTTCGCGGCTGCGGGGTGGTTGCGCCTGCGGACGCCGTACGGGTCCGTGGTCGTGCGGATCGGTGGGGCGATGGCGGGGCTGTCCGTCACGCCTGCGTGACGAGGGGAATTTGCCCCGGCCCCGCCCTTTCACCGTTTCCCCGGGGCTTCGCCCCGGACCCCGCAACGCGGCTGCGCCGCGTTCGTCCTCAAGCGCCGGACGGGCTGGGTGGCGCGCCCGGGGTGAGTCAGTCCGGCGTGTTGATCATCGACGCCGCCGCGTACGTCAGGTAGTTCCACAGCTGCTGCTCGTGCTCGGGGGACAGACCCAGGTCGTCCACCGCGGCGCGCATGTGCCGGAGCCAGGCGTCGTGGGCGGCGCGGTCCACCGTGAAGGGGGCGTGGCGCATGCGCAGCCTGGGGTGGCCGCGGTTCTCGCTGTAGGTGCGGGGGCCGCCCCAGTACTGCATGAGGAACGTGGCCATGCGGTCCTCGGCCGGGCCGAGGTCCTCCTCCGGGTACATCGGCCGCAGCAGCGGGTCCGCGGCCACCCCCTCGTAGAAGCGGCGGGTCAGACGCCGGAAGGTCGCCTCGCCGCCGACCTGCTCGTAGAAGGTCTGCTCCGGGAGCGTGCCGCGCGGAATCTCGTTCACCTCTCCATGGTCGCAGATGGCCGGAGGAGGACTCCGGGCGTAGGACCGCGGGCCCGTGGGGCTCAGCCGCGGCGGACGGTGATCGTCGTCCAGGCCCCGACGTGCACCCGGTCGCCGTCCTGGAGCGGGACGGGGACGTAGGGCTGGATCGGGTCCTCGGAGCCGTTGATCGTCGTGCCGTTGGTGGAGTCCTGGTCGACCACGGCCCAGCTGCCGTCGGGCTGCTCGACGAGGACGGCGTGCTGGTGCGAGACGCCCGGGTCCTCCGGCGGGCGGGAGAGGTCGATGTCGGGCGACTCCCCGGTGCTGTGGCGGCGGCGGCCGATGGTGATCTGGGGGCCGGTGAGCCGGCACTGCTGCTCGGGCGAGTAGGCGGGCAGGTTCAGGCCCGCCGCCTCCGGGCCGCTGCGGTTCATCATCGACCGGAAGTAGTCGCGGTCCGGGGCTATCACCGCGAGCCAGCCGGCCGGAGGGGCCGCCGGGGCGCTCGGCGGGGGCAGGATCCAGTCGCCGTCGTCCGGGCCCGGAACCGGGGGCTGCGGGGCGAGCGGCTCGGCCGGGCGGTTGATCCGGGACGGCCGGGACCCGTGGTACTCGAAGGTGTGCGGGGGCTGCGGGTGCGGCGGCGGGGGAGGGGCCGACTCGAACCCCTGCGGCTGCGGCGGCGCCACGTACGGGGAGGGCGACTGCAGCATGAAGTTGTAGGCGCACTCCTCGCAGAACGGGGCCTGGGCCTCGCGGGGCGTGCGGCACTGCGGGCACAGTTCCGCCTGCATGGTCGCCTCCGCGGCGGGGCCGCCATAGGTCGGCGGGGCCGGCGGAGGCGGCGGGGGCACGGGCCCTGTGGCCGCGGGCGTCCCGGACATCCGGTGCCCGCACACCTCGCACCAGTCGTCGGCCACCGACTGGTGGCCGTTCGGGCAGGTCGGCATGTCGGTCGTCTCCCCCTCTAGCGCCGTGTCCAACTGGCCTGGCGACATCACTACTTCTTCACGCGGACCGTCTTCGTGGACCGCGTCTCCAGCGTCTTCTCCGCCTCCGCGGAGACCTTCGCCTTCAGCCGCACAGTACCGTTCACCGCGTCCACCACGTCCACCACCTTCGCCAGCAGCTTGGCGGTGTCCTCGTTCCCCGAGCGGTTGGCCAGCTGAACGGCCCTCCCCAGCTTGGCCGTTGCCCCGTCCAGATCGCCCGACTTGCGGAGTTCCAGGCCCTGTTGGATGGCCTGGGCCAGCTCGGCCTGGCCGGTGTAGTGGGCGACCTGCGGGTTGATGGTGGTCGAGGCCGCCAGGTCGTCCGTCCACACCGCCCGGACCAGCCCCTGGGCGAGGACCTCCGGCGCCGAGCCGTCGGGCGCGGGGCGGACGAGCGAGGCGCGGGCGGCCAGCATCTCGCGGCCCACTCCGGCGTCGGGGACGCGGACGCAGACGTGGTAGTCGCGGGACTCGTCGCCCCAGGAGCCGGTGGGGTAGTCGGCCGCGCGCGGGCCCGCCTGCGTCCGACGGTCCGTCAGCTCCTGGACGGTCGGGGCGACCTGCTTCACGAAGACCACCTCGGCGCCCTGCGGGGTCCACAGCCGCAGGGAGACGTCGGCGAGCTCCTTGCCCATCGCGCTCTCCATCATCCCGGTGAAGTCCGCGGCCAGCCCGGTGGGATCGGCGACGATGTCGGCGCTGCCGAGCAGGGCCGAGGCGATGCCCGTGACCTCCTTCACCTCCCAGTCCGTCCCCACGCCCCGGGCGTCACAGGTGAACCGTCCCGCGCAGGCGTCCAGGGTGGCGCGCAGCGCGTCCGGCTCCTCGTGCTCGTTGCGGCCGTCGGTGAGCAGGACGCCGTGGCGTATGGAGGCGCCGGACGGGGCCAGCAGCCGGTCGGCCAGGCGCAGCCAGGTGCCGATGGCCGTGCCGCCGCCCGGACTGAGCTTGCGCAGCGCCTCCTTGGCCTGGGCGCGGGTGGTGGCGTCGGCCACCGCGAGCCGCCCCACGCCGGGGTAGACCTCCTTGGCCTGGTGGGTGCCGGCCACCACGGCGAAGGAGACGCCGTCGCGCAGGACGTCGATGGCGGCGGCCGTGGCCTCCCGGGCGTTGCGCAACTTGGTGGGCGGGTAGTCCATGGAACCCGAGCAGTCCACCATGATCACCACTGCGGTGTCGGGGGCGGACGCCGCGGAGGTGCCGCCTCCGGTGGACGTGACGGTGACGATCGCGTTCACGTCGCGACCGCCCTCCGGGAGGAACTCGTTCTGGTAGACGTCGACGGAGAACCGGGGCGCGTCCGGCTTGGAGAACTGGGACATCCGTTCCGCTCCTTCGAAACTCACCTGATCCGGGCAAGCAGGGCGAACGGGCGCGCACGGTGCCCCCCGGCACCGGCGCGCTGATCCCCCCGTGACGCCGTCCGGCGTCAGGCCGTTCCCGCCCCTTCCGTACGGACGGGGAACGGCAGTACCGCAACGGTTACGTTGTCGTGGCCCCCGCCGTCAAGGGCGTAGCCGACGAGATGGCGCGCGGTCTCCAGCGGCCGGGCGCGGGCGTCGGCCGGGATGACGGCAGCCATCTGCTCGGCCGTCTCCGCGTAGTTCCACAGGCCGTCGGTGCAGACGATCACGACGCCGGGCCGGTCCGGCTGGAACGCCGAGACGTGCGGCTCCACCTCGTAGGCGTCGGCGCCGAGCCAGCCGGTGATGGCGTGCGCCCGCTCGTCCGCGTACGCCTCGGCCTCCGACAGCAGCCCGGCGGCCACCATCTGGGCGGCCCAGGAGTCGTCCTCGGTGAGCCGGGCCGGCTGGGCGGTGCGGTCGTCGGGCACCCAGTAGGCGCGGCTGTCGCCGACCCAGCCGATCGTCAGCAGCTCGCCCGTGATCACCGCGCTGACGATGGTGCAGGCCGGGGCGTTCTCCTGCTGGTAGCGCTGGTGCTCGCGGGGCCGGTGGTCGCCGGCGGCCAGGGCGCTGACCCGCTCGGCGGCCTCCAGGATCGCCCGGTGGGTCGCCTCGCGCGGTGGGGTGCCGGCGGCGAGGGCGGTCTCCAGGGCGGCGAGGGCGCCCGAACTGGCCGCCGCCGACGCCTCGTCCGAGCGCGCCGCGGACGACACGCCGTCGCAGAGGACGGCGAGGACGGCGGGGCCGTCGTCCGGCAGGGCCGTGGTGGTCACGGCGTAGGCGTCCTCGTTGCGGTGGTGGCGCAGACCGCGGTCGCTGACCGCGGCGACGCCTGCCGTCTCGTGCTCCATGTGATCCCGTTCGCGCGGCTGTGCATGCCCGCAGTGTTCGCAGTACCCGTCGTCGTCGATCATGCCGGACCGGCAGGCGGCGCACGCGCGCCGACCGGTCGCGCCGCTCGCGTCGTGGGCCGTCTGCACCGGCACGGCGGCCGGCGCCGGCCGGTGGCCGTCCGCCTCGCGCAGCCGGACGGCGCTCCGCGACCGGGGGTCACCGGCCGCGGAGGACGCGGGGGCCGCCGAGAGGTCCACGCCGCATCCGCCGCAGTAGTTGTCGGCCGGCTCCAGCGGCTCCTGGCAGACGGGACAGGCCGTCCGCTGCGCGGCTTGCGGCAGTTGCGACATCGATCACACCCATGTCCTGGGGCGGAAACGGTTGGCCCGCTCCACCAGTTCGATCCGTTCCTCGCCGCGCTGGGCGAGGCGTGCGAGCACACGGTACGAGCGCTCCAGCCCGAAGCGCAGGCTCCGCTCGTCCAGCCCGCCGCCGAGCAAGGTGAGGCGGGGGCCGGAAGCGGGTGGTGGCGCGCCCGTGCTGCCCGAGAGCACCCAGTCCAGCGCGGTGCCCAGCACCTCCGTGGCGAGCCGCTCGCGGCGCACCGGGTCCAGGCCGAAGCCGTCCAGCCGCTCCACCTGGCCGGCGGCGGCGCTCAGGTCGTCGAACAGCTGCTCCCGGGGGGAGCGCTGGCGCAGCCGGGCGCGGACCGCCGCCACCCGGGCCGCCGTGAAGTGGATGGACGCCTCGGGCACGGACTCCAGCGTCCCCACCGCGCCCGCGCGGTCCCCGGCGGCCAGCCTCACCCGGGCCAGCCCGAAGGCGGCGCTGACGAAGCTGGGGTCGGTGGCCCACACCAGACGGTAGTACTCGGCGGCGTTGTCCAGCTGGCCGAGCACCTCCGCGCACACCCCCAGCGCGAGCTTGGGGGCGGGCTCGCCGGGGAACGCGTCGTAGACGGCGTCGAAGGAGACCGCGGCGGTCTCCCTGTCGCCGGTGACCAGCGCGTGGAGCCCGCGGTACCAGACGGTCCGCCAGTCGTCGGGGTGCTCGGTCTCCAGGGCGTCCATCGCCCGCCCCGCCAGGTCGAATTCGCCCAGCTCCAGCTGGACCCGCAGCAGGCGCAGCCGCAGCTCCGGCGAGGTGACGGGCGCGGCCCGCAGCGCGGCGTGGAGCTCGGCGGGCTGGGAGGAGAGCAGGCCCGCGAGGAAACCGGCGTTCGGATCGGCCGGGTCGGCCACGGGGACGGGCAGCGCGAAGGCGGCGGCCGGGACGTCGAGCGGGGCGACGGCCGGCGCCGCGGGGACGGCGGCCGGCGCGGGCGGGGCCGCCGGCCGGCGGCCTCCCGGGGCCCGCCCGCCCAGCGCGGACGGGTCCTCCGTCCGCTCGGCGAACAGGACGGTGTCCACCACCCGGGGCTCCGGGCCGAACAGGTGCGACAGCGCGGGCCGGGGCCTGCCCGTCTGGAGCGCCACGACCTCCCGCAGCACGCCCGTCAGCTGCTCCGCCATCTCGGCCGCGGAGGAGAACCGGCGCGCCGGGTCGGGGTCGGTGGCGCGCACCAGGAGGCGGTAGAAGGACTCGTAGCGGCGGAAGACCTCGATGTTGTCCGGGTCGGGCAGGCTGTCCGCGAAGACGTTGGTGTAGCCCTGGAAGTCGAAGGTCAGCACGGCCAGGGTGCGGGCGACGGTGTAGAGGTCGGAGGCGACCGACGGGCCGACCTCGGCGACCTCCGGGGCCTGGTAGCCCACCGTGCCGTAGATGGCGCTCTCGTCGTCGTCCATCCGCCGGACCGCGCCCATGTCGATCAGCTTGAGCTGGTCCTGCTGCTGGATGGCGTTGTCCACCTTGAAGTCGCAGTACAGCAGGTTGCGGCTGTGCAGGTGGCCGAGCGCCTCCAGCGCCTCGATGCCGTAGGCGCAGGCCTGTTCCACGGGCAGCGGGTCGCGCCGGCCGTCGGGCAGGCGGCGTTCGTTGGCGATGTCCTTGAGGGACTTGCCGCCGACGTACTCCATGACGATGTAGCCGTCGAGGCTGCCGGTGCGCTGGTCGAGGTGCTCGACGAAGTTGTAGATGCGGACGATGTTCGAGTGCTCGATCTCGGCCAGGAAGCGCCGCTCGGACAGGGCGACCGCGAGCGCGTCCTCGTCGCCGGTGTCGAGCAGGCCCTTGAGGACGACCCAGCGGTCGGAGACGGCGCGGTCTATCGCCAGGTAGATCCAGCCGAGGCCGCCGTGCGCCAGGCAGCCGGCCACCTCGTACTGGCCGTGCACCACGTCGCCGGCGCGGAGCTTGGGGACGAACGAGTACGGATGGCCGCACTTGGTGCAGAAGCCTTCGGTGCGCCCGGGGCGGTCGCCGCGCGAACGGCCCACCGGCTCCCCGCAGTCGCTCCGCGAGCAGAACCGCTTGCGCTCCGGGACCTCGGGGTTCGCCAGTACCGCCGAGCGCGGGTCGGGGCGCGGCACGCCCGGCACGCTGACCAGGCCCGCGCCGAGTCTGTTGCGGCCGGAGGCGGCGGTGTTCGACTGCGAGCTGCGCACCGACACCGAGCGGGAGCCGCCCTCGCCCGTCGCGGCCGTGGCCCGGGAGAGCCGGCCCGAGACGGACCGGCGGGAGGAGCCGGAGCGGGAGGAAGCGGAGCGGGCCGAGGTGCGGGAGCTGGGCGCGCTGTGCGGGGCGCCGTGGGTGATGCCGGTGGGCGGCGAGGACAGCGTGCCGTTCGGCGCGACGACCGGCGCGAGGCCGCAGGTGTCGCAGTACGTCTCGCCGCCGCCCACGTCCTCGTACGCGCCCGTGCAGCCGGGCCGCTGGCAGGCGCCGGCCGTGGTGCCCGCGGTGGTGCCGGTGGTGTTGCCGCTCATGAATCCCCCCTGCGGTCGATGACACCCTGGCCGTAGCCTCCGGTTCCGCCCGGGGGCGGGGCAAGGGCCTCGGCCACCGCGTGCTGGTAGCGCAGCACGGCCTGCTCGGCGGCGACCAGGTCGCAGGGCGCGCTCCACAGCTTGCGCCGGGCCGCGTCGTACCGCTCGCCCAGGACGGGGTCCTCCGCGAGGCCGAGCCGGGCGGCCTTCGCCCTGTACGCGTCCAGCCGGCCGCGCAGTTCGGCCCGGACGGCCAGCGGGGCGGTGACCGCCGTCAGCGACTCCCGGGCCCGCGTCAGCTCCTCGTCGGCGCGCTGCTCCAGCCCCTCCAGCAGCGGCGAGAGCCGGTGCCAGCGGGCCCGTCTGCGGTGCTCGGCGGCGACCGAGAGCTGCTCGTAGAGCAGGGTCGGCGGGCCGGAGACGGCGGGCACCTCGGACGCGGCGATCTTCGACAGCACCTCGACGCGGGCCTGGCGGGCCTCGGTGAGCGTGCGGTCGGCCCGGGAGAGCACGTCGCGCACCCGCATCAGGCGCTGCTCGGCGTCCTGCCGGACGGTCAGCACCGCCTCGACCTCCCGGCGGACGTCCTCCAGCGCGCGGGCGGCCCGGTCGTAGCGGTCGGTGTCGGGACGGCCGCCGCCCGGGGCGGAGCTCGGCGAGGCGCCGGTCCAGAAGGCGACCGGATCCTCCACCACCGCGGCCCGCAGGGCGATCAGCTCCCGGGTGATGTCCTCCAGGTCGTCGCCGGCGGGGTGTTCGCCGGGGCGCACGCCGACCGAGTGGGCCAGGGAGCGGGTGCGCTGGAGTTCGGCGGCGAGCAGGTCGATCCGGGCCGGGAGGGCGGACCAGACGGCGTCGGCGATGACGACGACGTCCAGGGCCTGGGCGTACCAGCCGTTCATCCGGTCGACGAGCTCCTGGAGGGTCAGCTGCTCGCTGAGCTTGGCGGCCGTGCCCAGGGCGGTGACCGTGGCGGCCGGGTCGCCGCCGGGGAGGGTGACCCGGGCGCCGGTCAGCAGGTCGGTGAGCTCGCCCAGTTCGGCCTGGGTGGGCCAGCGGCGGCGGGAACGGAGCTCGCGTGCCGCGGTGAGGGCGCCGGTGTAGGTGTCGAAGTACATCCACAGCTGGGTGATCAGCTGCTCGGCGACCGCCCACCGGGCGCGGGTGGCGCCGCTGAGCTCGGCGCCCTCCAGCAGCCGGCGGCCGGCGTGGTCCTGCAGGGCGAGCAGCGAGGATTCGACAGCCTCGTGTTCCGCGCCGAGCCTCGCCAGCGCGCGGTCCACCTCCTCGCGGCTCAAGACCGGCCCGGTGGGCCCCGCGACCGCCATCGGTCCCCTCTCCTGTCCGCGGCGCGCGCCGCTTCGTACCGGTGCTGTGCGATTCCCCGTCGGCCGCCGTGCGCGGCCGGCCGTCCGCCGGTCTCCCTCCCCGTCGTTCCCGTTCTCAGTGTGCGGCAGGGCGTGTCAGTCCCTGTATGTGGGCTCCGGCGGTGCCGTGATCCCGAGGTTCGCCCGGTCCAGCCACTTGCGGTAGGACACCATCCAGGGGCTGTCGGCGCCGCCCCTGCGGTAGTCGTCCAGAACCGCGTTGACCCGGCGTACCAGGTCCGTGGAGTCGTGGTTCATCGCCACGCCGTAGTACTCGGTGGTGAACGGTTTGCCGACCAGTCCCACGGACGGGTCCTGGGCCGCCTGTCCGGCGGCCAGGGCGTTGTCGGTGAGCACTGCATCGACCTGGCCGAGCTGGAGGCGGACCAGGCAGTCCAGCTGGTTGGGGACGGTCGTCACCCGGACCGAACGGCCCTTCTTCGCCAGCGCCGTCTCGGCCGTGGAACCGGAGGCGGCGCAGACCGTGTGCCCCGTCAGGCTGCCGTCGTCGAAGCCGGTGACGGGCGAGCCCTTGGGGGCGAGCAGTTGCTGGCCCGCCTCGAAGTAGGCGGTGGAGAAGGCGACTTCCTTGATCCTGGAGCAGTTGATGGTCATCGTACGGGCGACGATATCCACCTTGCCCGACTTCAGTGCGGGAATGCGCTGATTGGTGGGGATCGCGAGGAAGGCCACTTTGTTCGGGTCGCCCAGGAGGGACTTGGCGATCGCCCGGACGAGGTCGATGTCGAAGCCGTTGAGCCGGCCGGAGGCCGGGTCGCGGTAGCCCCAGCGGTAGCTGTTCTGGTCGACGCCGGCGATCAGCCGGCCGCGCTCCTTGATCCGGCGCACGGCCGGGCCGTCCGCGGTGGACGGGCGCAGACTCGCCTCCGGGGCGGCGCACTCGGCGGCCGGCGGGGCGGGGACCGCGGCGGGCACGGGGGCGGCTTGCGGGGTGCCCCTCGCCGCCGCTCCCGTGCCGGGCAGGGCGAACGCGGCCAGGGCCGTCGCCGTGGCCCAGACGGCGGCCCTGGTCACCTTGGTCGCCCCGGTGGTCGTCGGCTTCCGTCCTCGCATGGCCCCGCCTCCCCTGGTCACCGGTACTCCGACAGCCTGCGGCCGATGCCGAGCACCGCGCCGGTCGCGCCCAGCACCGCGAGTACCGCGGCGCCCACGGCCAGGCCCGTCAGCGCGTCCCGCCCGTCGTCGGCCGCGCTCCGGAAGTCGTCCTGCTCGTGGTCCAGCGCCTGGCGCAGCGCGGTGTCCACCTGGTCGAACGCCTCGCCCGTGCTGTTCTTCTCGTCGGTCACCCGTGCCAGCGCCCCCTCGTAGTCGCCGGCGTCGTCGGCCTTCCTGGCCTCGGTGTGCCGCTGCTGCCACTCCTTGACCTCGGCGACGGCCTTCGCCACCGGGTCGCGGCCGGCGGCGCCGTCGGCCAGGGAACGGGCCCGGTCCAGCAGGCTTCCCGGGCGGGCGTCGGCGGTGTCCGTGCCGCTGCCGATGCCGTACAGATCACGCATGTTGGTGCTGTAGCGCTCCTCGTAGGCGTCCTTGCCCTGGGCGGTGAGCACGTCGTGGCGCGTCGCCATCGCCAGCGTCTCCGCGCCGCGGGCCTGGAGGGAGCTGATGCGCGCGGTGTTGAGCACCTGGAGCGACCTGGCGCCGTGCTCGTACGAATCCTCCAGCTCGGCGCGGGCGACGCCGTGGCCCACGGCCAGCCACAGCAGCACCACGCCGGAGGCCGCGGTGGCGGCCAGCAGGCCGTGGTTGAACACCCGGTTGGTGCGCAGATACGTCCGGCGCTGGGCCCAGCCGAGGGCGCCCAGCGCCAGCACGCCGAGCGCGAGCGCGGCCCACGGCCAGGACTTCGCGCTGCGGTAGTCCGACCCGAGGCGGTCCGTCTCGGCGTCGTACAACGCCCGGGCGGTCGGCAGCAGATCCTTCTCCATCCGCTCGCTCGCGTAGCGGAGATAGGCGCCGCCGAGGGGAAGGCCCTGCCGGTTGTTGGCGCGGGCCTGCTCCACCAGGCCGGTGTAGACCGGGAGTTGGCTGTTGAGCGCGGCGATCCGCGCGCGTTCGGTCGATGAGGCGCCGGTGTTCGCGGCTGCCCGGGCCAGCAGTTCCGAGGCGGTGCCGATGTCCTTCTCGTAGCGGAGGCGGACGGGGCGCGGCTCCTTGCCGCCGGGCAGGAAGCCGCGGGCGGCGGTGGTGTTGGCGTCCGCGAGGGAGCGGTAGAGGTCCGCGGCGGCGGCGCTCAGCGGCTGACTGCGGTCCACGACGGCGTCGGCGGCGGTGGCCCGGTCGGTCACCTGCCAGGCGGTGACGGCGCCGAAGAGGACGAGGGCGGCGGCGAGGACGGCGCCGAGGGTGCGGAGGCGGCCGGGTTCGGTGGTGGCGGCCTTGCGCAGGCGGGTGCTGGCCTCGCGCCAGGCGGGTTGTCTCGGGCCCGCGCCCGCGGCTGGGCTCACGCCGGGACTCCGCCCCGGGCTCGGCCCCACGGCCGTGGTTGTCTGCTGCGGATGTGGCACGAGACCCCCCCTTGGTCGTCGGTGGTAGCAGTATGGCGGGAGGGGGTGACAAACACACCGGGTGTGGGGGCTGGTGGGGGAGTTTGCCCCGGTCCCGCCCTTTCACCGTTTCTTCCGGCGCTTGAGGACAACCGCGCGGAGCGCGGTTTCAGGGGTCCAGGGGGCGAAGCCCCCGGTGGGGTGGCGCAGGGGCGCAGCCCCTGCGGGAAACGGTGAAAGGGCGGGCCAGGGGCAAAATCAAAACCATCCCCTCAGCCGCGCACACGCCCCCACCCCCGCCCCCATCCCGTCCAGCGCCAGCAACCCCGCCCCCAGCACCGGCCGCACCGTGACCACCACCGGCTCCGCCCGGGGCGCGCGTTCCGCCAGGCCGGAGAGCACCGCGTCGTGCAGCAGCGGATGGCGGGCCGCCAGTACGCCGCCGCCCAGGACCACCCGGGCCGCCTCGTCCGCCAACCCCAGCCGTTCCAGGGCCACTCGGGCCATCGTCACCACCTCCTCCGCCTGGCGGGCGACCAGGGAGCGGGCGACGGGGTCGCCGGCCGCGGCCACGGCGAAGAGGACGGGGGCCAGTTCGTGGCGGCGGGACGGGGGGACGGTGCCGAGGTGGAGGGCCTCGATCAGGGCCGGTACGGACGGGAGGCCGAAGTGGGCGGGGAGCGCGGCCTCCAGGGCCGTCGGCTCGCCCCGGCCGTCGTCCGCGCGGGCCGCCCACCAGAGGGCCTCCTCCCCGAGGTGGACCCCGCCGCCCCAGTCGCCCGACAGCCGCCCGAGGGCCGCGAAGCGGTGGACGCGGCCCCCCGGCGCGAGCCCCGCGCAGTTGGTGCCGGCGCCGCAGACGACCGCCACCCCGCGGGGCTCGGCCCCGTCCGGCAGCCCGGCCCGCAGCAGGGCGAAGGTGTCGTTGGCGACGGTGACCGTCCGTCCCCAGCCCGAGAGCTCCGCGGCCAGCCGCTCCTCCTCGGCCGGCAGGTCGGCGTTGGCCAGGCAGGCCCGGACGTGCTCGACGGGCAGCCCGTCCGGGTTCGCCGCCGCGACCAGGCGGGCCAGCCCGGCCACCGCCTCCCGCACGCCCGTCGTCTGCGGCCGGAATCCGCCGCCGCGTGCCGAGCCGAGCACGGCGCCGGACGCGTCGACGAGGATCACGTCCGTCTTGCTGTTGCCCGCGTCGATCGCCAGCGCACGCCTCACGCCCATGGCAGGTGCTCCCGGTTGTGCGCGATCAGCGCGTCCGTCAGCCGGTCGGCGTGCTCGGTCTGGCCGATGAGGGGGGTGGGCCAGCAGGGCCTCGAAGACCCGGTTCCGGCCGCCCTCCAACGCGGCCCGCAGTGCCAGGTGTTCGTAGGCGGTGACGGCCGCCACCAGCCCCGCGAAGAGCGGCTCCAACGGGCGTACGGGCAGCGGGTGGGCGCCCTCCGCGTCCACCGCGGCCGGTACCTCGATCACCGCGTCGTCCGGCAGGAACGGCAGCGTCCCGCGGTTGAAGGCATTGACGACCTGGGTCTCGCCCGTGCCGCCCAGCAGCGACGCGGTCAGTGCGACGGCCGCCTCGGAGTAGTACGCCCCGCCCCGCCGCGCCAGCAGCCCGGGCTTCTCGTCCAGTGCGGGATCGGCGTACATCGTCAGCAACTCACGCTCCAGCGCAGCGACTTCCGCCGCCCGGGACGGCTTCTCCCGCAGCTCCCGCACCACTTCGTCGTGCTGGTAGAAGTAGCGCAGATAGTACGAGGGGACGACGCCCAGCCGGTCCAGCAGCGCGCGCGGCATGCGCAGATCGGCGGCGACGGCCGCACCGTGTTCGGCCAGCAGCCCCGGCAGGACGTCCGTGCCGCCGACGCGTACCGCCCGTTCCCAGGTGAGGTGGTTGAGGCCCACGTGGTCCAGGGAGACGGCCTCCGGCGCGACCCCGAGCAGCGCGGCGAACTTGCGCTGGAAGCCGATGGCCACGTTGCACAGGCCCACGGCCCGGTGCCCCGCCGTCAGCAGGGCCCGGGTGACGATCCCGACCGGGTTGGTGAAGTCCACGATCCAGGCGCGCGGGCTGCGCCGCCGGACCCGCTCCGCGATGTCCAGCACGACCGGGACCGTGCGCAGCGCCTTGGCCAGGCCGCCCGCGCCCGTGGTCTCCTGGCCGACGCAGCCGCACTCCAGCGGCCAGGTCTCGTCCTGTTCGCGGGCGGCCTGGCCGCCCACCCTGAGCTGCAGCAGGACCGCGTCCGCGCCGTCCACGCCCGCGTCGAGACCGCCGGTCCAGGTGATCCGGCCGGGGTGGCCCTGCCGGGCGAAGATGCGCCGGGCCAGCGGGCCGATCAGGCCGAGCCGGTGCGCGTCCGGGTCGACCAGGACCAGCTCGTCCAGCGGGAGCGTCCCGCACAGGCGGGCGAAGCCGTCGATGAGCTCGGGGGTGTAGGTGGAACCGCCGCCGACCACTGCGAGTTTCACGGGACCAGCCCTCCCAAAATTCGCATGACGTCACTTCAGGCACACTGTTAGCTTCTCGCCTCATGGAACCACTGAACGAGGCCGCGATACGAGCCTCTTTCATCAATTGCTCGAAGGGCGAGGCCCGCAGGATCAGCCTGCCCCGGGGCCTGGCCGAACTCCCCTGGGAGGACCTCGACTTCCTGGGCTGGCGGGACCCGGGCGCGCCGGACCGCGGTTATCTCGTGGCGGTACGGGACGGCAGGGCGCTCGGCGTCACGCTGCGGGTGCCGCAGGGCGGGCCGCGCAGCGCCACCAAGACGACGATCTGCTCGCTGTGCCTGACCGGGCACCCGGGCTCGGGGGTCTCGCTGCTCGCGGCCCGGCGCGTGGGCGCGGCCGGCCGGGAGGGGAACACGGTGGGCGCCTACATGTGCGCGGACCTGGCGTGTTCGCTGTACGTGCGGGGGAGGAAGGTGCCGGAGTTCTCCGGGCCCCGCTACAAGGAGTCGCTCACCGAGGAGGAGCGGGTCGCCAGGTTGCTGGCGAACGTGGCGGAGTTCCTGGGACGGGTCGGCGCGTAGCCCGTCCCAGGGTCGCTCACTTGCCCAGCGTCGCCCCCGGCGGTATCGGCGCGGTGGCCAGCGACTGCGGCGAGGTGGGGTTGCCCAGCGCCGAGGGGGGCGCCACGCCCGCCGACGGGTCGGCGGCGGCCGGCTCCTCCTCGGCCGCGGCCGGCGGCGGGGCCCATGCGGATGCCCGCCGCGTCCAGCGCCTGCTTGATCCGCCAGCGCAGCTCCCGCGCGACGGCGCCGGCCTCGCCGGGGGCCGCCTTGGCCTGGACGCGGACGACGACGGAGTCCAGGGAGACCGAGTCCAGGCCCATGACCTCGACGGGCTCCCACAGCTTCTCGTCCCACGGGGTGCTCTTGGACATCTCCTCGCCCACGCGCACCATCGCGTCGCGCGCGCGGTCCAGGTCCTCGTCGTAGCGGAGGGTGACATCCACCTCGGCCATGGCCCAGCCCTGGCTGAGGTTGCCGATCCGCTTCACCTCGCCGTTGCGGACGTACCAGATCGCGCCGTTGGCCCCGCGGAGCTTGGTCACGCGCAGGCCGACCTCGACGACCGTGCCCTGGGCGACGCCCGCGTCGATCTCGTCGCCCACGCCGTACTGGTCCTCCAGGATCATGAAGACGCCGGAGAGGAAGTCCGTGACGAGGTTGCGCGCGCCGAAACCGATCGCCACGCCCGCCACACCGGCGCTCGCCAGCAGCGGCGCCAGGTCGATCTTGAGGACGGAGAGCACGCTCAGCGCCGCCGTTCCCATGATCAGGAACGAGGTGACGCTGCGCAGAACGGAGCCGATGGCCTCGGAGCGCTGACGGCGGCGCTCGGCGTTGACCAGGAGGCCGCCGAGGGCGCCGTCCATGGCCTGGGCGGTGCGGTTCATCCGGGCGATGAGCTTGGTGATCGCCCGGCGGATCAGGGACCGCATGACGACGGCTATCAGGACGATGAGGATGATCCGCAGCCCGTTGCTGAGCCAGATGGACCAGTTCTCCTCTATCCAGCCGGCGGCGTGGTCGGCCGTCTGTTGTGCCTCGTCGAGCGACGAGGGACGGGGCGTCGAGTCTGCGGCGGCGAGGGCAGCGGACCAGAACACAGCAGGAACCCTTCGTAATGGACATGACCGCGCCGGGCTGCGGCGCGGGCAGACCCTTCACACTAGCGGGGCACAACAGGTGACCCGTTGTTGTGTTCGAGATGGGGCAGGTCCTGCACGGGGTTGACCGAGGTGTGGTCCAAAACACCTGTGACCCGTTACCCGCCGATGGTGGCGCTCCGGCCACGGGCCAGGGGACACTTGCAGGAGATCGTCCCGGCGCGAGCCACGCGCCGCCGGCGTACAAGGAGGCACCCGTGCCGCACGTCCTGGTCCTCAACGCGTCGTACGAGCCGCTCGGCGTCGTACCGCTCCGCCGCGCGCTCATACTCGTCCTCAATGAGAAGGCCGTCAGCCTCGAGGACACGGGCGCCTACCTGCACAGCGCGACCTGCACCATCCCCGCGCCCAGCGTCGTCCGGCTGAAGCGCTTCGTGCGGGTCCCCTTTCGGGGCCCCGTCCCGCTCACCCGCCGCGCCCTCTTCGCCCGCGACGGCGGGCGCTGCGCCTACTGCGGTGGCGTCGCAACCAGCGTCGACCACGTCGTGCCGCGCAGCCGGGGCGGCCGGCACGCCTGGGACAACGTGGTGGCCGCGTGCCGCCGCTGCAACCACGTCAAGGCCGACCGGCACGTCGCCGAGCTGGGCTGGCGGCTGCGCCACCAGCCGGCTCCGCCGACCGGGCTGGCGTGG
Organism: Streptomyces thioluteus; assembly: GCF_039535865.1. Lineage (NCBI taxonomy): Bacteria > Bacillati > Actinomycetota > Actinomycetes > Kitasatosporales > Streptomycetaceae > Streptomyces > Streptomyces thioluteus. The sequence goes on along the minus strand of NZ_BAAAXZ010000060.1, from coordinate 4,899 downwards.
CGCATCATCGGCACGGGCCATAGGGACCCGCGCTGGCTGCCTTACCTTCAGGCATACGGCGCGGAGGACGCGATGGCCCGGATCGACGGCATTTCCGCCTGAGAGGCCGGGCCATCGTCGTACGGGCGCGAAGGCCCGGCGACGACGGCCCGGCCTTCCGCGCGCAACCCCGGACGGCACTCGCGTACACAGATAGGGGGACCCTGCCGCACATGCCGGTGCCATCGGTCCGGCTTGGGCGCATCATCGCGGACATGAGCCAGAAGACGGGTCAGGAGAGGTTCCCCCGCACCATGTGCGAGGGCGTGCGGTGCACCCGCTGCATGGACCGCACCATGGTCCGCGAGATCCAGATGGGGCACGACGGGACGATCTCGCGCTACGACGACTGGGTCTGCAACTGCGGTTATCGCAGGCCGAGCCGGGAGGCGGTGAAACGGGCCGGTCTGCCGGCGGGTTGACCCGCCGGGCGGGCCCTACGGCTTCTTCTCCCGCACCGCGTACGCCTCCACCCCGAACAGCGAGTATCCGAACTCCGTGGCCCGCTTCTCGCCCTGCATCCGGACGAACCGCGTGCCCGGCGCGTCGAAGCGCAGCGTCTCCGTGCCGCCCTTGCCGTCGGTCACCGACGCCGCGTCGCGCCAGGTGCGGCCGTCGGGGGAGACCTGGACGCGGTAGCGGGCGGCGTAGGCGTCCTGCCAGTGCAGGACGAGGCGGCCGAGGCGGGTGGGGCGGGGGAGCTCCAGTTGCCACCAGGCGTCGTCGGTGGGCTGGGAGGACCACCGGGACGTGTCGTCGCCGTCGATCGCCTTGAAGGCGGGGAAGTCGGACGCCTCGTCCCCGGAGGAGGTGGCCCTGCCGCCGCGGGCGAGGTCGGGGCCGCCGGCGGACGGGTAGGACCGGACGGTCACCGTCCGCTCCTGGTCGCCCAGCCGGACCGTGGCGGTGAAGGAGCGGGGGGGCGTCCGCGGGGACGGAGAGTTCGATGCGGGCCGTCGTCACGCCGCCGCGGACGGCGGTGAGCCGCTCCGGGGCCTTGACCGTGACGCCCTTGGGGGCGGTCACGGTGAGCTTCTCGTCCACCCGCTGCGGCCGCTGGTTGATCATGCGGGCCTCGACCACCGCCGGGGCGCCCCCCGCCTCGGCGGTCGCCTCCCCGTGGGTGAGCTCGAAGCTCGCCGGGGAGGTGTCGGCGAACCAGGGGGTGACCTCGTGGACGGCCGCCGGACGGACCGTGCCCGTCCAGACCAGGCGCAGGGCGTCGGCCCGTACGCCCTTGCCGGGCAGCTGCGTCCAGCCGCTGTCCGAGAGCGCGCCCAGCGGCTGCCAGCCCCGGTCGGCGGTGTGGGCCCAGACGGTGCCGCGCGCGCCGGGCGCGGCCGAGGTCAGGACGGTGACCGCGGTCATCGGGTGCGGCTCGCGCAGCCGTACGGTCAGCGGGCCGTCCCCGGGGGCCGGCACGGACGTCGCCGGGTCGCCGTCGGTGGCGGCGCCCGCCGTGCGCAGCGGGCGGTCCACGCCCAGCCAGCCGTTGGCCCGGGCCAGGGCCTGCTGGAGGAACGGGGTGAGGACGCCGGCGCCGACGGTGACCTTCTCGGCGGCGATCCGGTCCCGCAGCCGCAGCACGTCCAGTTCCGCGCGCCAGGCGCCCGCGCCGTCGCCGCGCGCCTGGGCGGTGAGCATGTCGACGGCGCGCGTGCCGGCCTCGCCGTGCCGGGCGAGCTGCTCCAGCCAGGGCCGGACCTCGGCGCCGAAGGAGTTCTCCAGGCGGCCGGGGGCGTCGGCCATGGTGCGGAAGGCGCCCCGCAGCCGGTCCGCCGCCGCCGTCAGCCGGGCGGCGTCGGTGCCGGAGAGCGCGGCCCAGAACTCGTCCATGAGCGGCCGGAGATACGCCGACTCCTCGCCGCCGAGCACGGACGACGCGTCGTTGCCGGCCAGCGCCCGCAGCGCCTCGCGGGCGCGCGGGTCGTCCCCCGCGAGGTCGTCCACGGCGGCCTTCCAGGACTCCTCGGCGCGGTAACCCCGGGGATTCCAGGCGTAGTCGGCGGTGGTGAACAGCGGCACGCGCGACGCGGTGGGCTGCGCCGAGGCGTTGGCCAGCACGGCGGCGGAGCCCACGGCGACGGCCGGCTCCCGCCCGGTGTAGGGGCCGAGGAAGATACGGTCCTGCGCGAAGTCGTTGACCGGGTAGTTGTCCATGGTGACGAGCGGGTGGCCCAACGCGCCGCGGGCGTCGGCCAGTTCGGCGCCGGTGATGGTCCGCGGCACCACGCCGACGCCGGTCCACGCCACCTCCACGCGCGGGTCCAGCCGCTTCGCCAGCGCGCGCCGGAAGGCCGTCCGCCCGTCCTGGTAGTACTCGGTGGGCAGCAGCGACAGCGGGGCCGCCGCGCGGCCCTTGGCGGCCAGGTGCCCGGCGAGCGCCCCGGCCACCTTCGCCTGCGCCTTCGCCGCCGCCTCCGGCCCCGAGCCGAACGCGTCCGCGTCCGCCCCGCAGTGCCACTCGCTGTAGCTCACGTCCTGGAACTGGAGCTGGAAGGCGCGCACGCCCAACGCCCACATCGCGTCCACCTTGCGCTTGAGCGCGCGCACGTCCCCGTCGGACGAGAAGCACATCGCCTGCCCGGGCGCGACCGCCCAGCCCAGCGTCACGTGGTTGCGCCGGGCCCGGTCGGCCAGCGACCGGAACTCCTCGCGCCGGTCGGCCGGGTACGGGTCGCGCCACCTCGCGCCGCGGTACGGGTCGTCACCGGGCGCGTAGAGATAGCGGTTGAGCTTGGTGCGGCCCATGAAGTCCAGCTGGGCCAGCCGCTGCGGCATCGACCACGGCGTTCCGTAGAAGCCCTCGGTGATCCCGCGCACGGCCGTGACCGGCCAGTCCCGGATCAGCGCCCCCGCGAAGGCGCGGCCGCCGTCCTTGGCCACCGCCAGCTGCCGCAGCGTCTGCGCCGCGTGGAAGAGCCCGTCCTCGCCGACGCCGGCCATCGCCACCGTCGGCCGGCCGGCCAACTGCCCGGCCGCCAGCCGGTAGCCGCCCCGGGGCAGGTCGCCGGGGGCGTCCGCGCCGAAGGCGCGCAGCGCCTCCTCGGCGCCCCGGCCGCCCGCGTACACGATCAGGCCGCGCGGCGGCGGGGTGCCGCCCGGGGCGGCGTCCACCACGGTGCCCGCCCCCAGCCCGTGCAGGATCTCGCGCAGGGCCGACAGCGCGTACGGGTCGGTGCCCGGCTCGGACATCAAGGTGACCTCGGTGCCGACGGGGGCGTACGCCCCCTGGGCGCGGGCCTGCTGCGGGCGCGGCCACACGGGCGGCAGGCCGCCGCCGTCCGCCTCGGGGGCCTCCGGACTGCCGGCCGCGGCCGCAGCGGGCCCGCCCGGCGCGGCGAGTGCCCCCGGCGCGTTGCCGAGCAGCCCGCCGAGCAGCGCGGCGGCCAGCACGGTGGTCATCCCGGCGCGGCGGGGGCGGGCGGCGAACGGGCCGCCCGGCCGCCGAGTGCCGCCGGTCCGGCCCGCGGGCCGCAGGTCCGGATCGCCGTATGCCGGATCGCCGTACGAGGGGCCGCCTGCGGGGTTGTCCGAGGGGTTGTCTGAGGGGTCGTCGCCGCCCTGGAACCGCACCGCCTTCTCCTCGCCCCTCTTGCCTCTTGTCGTGCGTGAGCGACGAGCCCATCACCAGGGGCGGAGCGTGTCAACGCAGGTGACCGAACTGCCGGTATTGCCCGGTGCGCGGGGGTCCGCCGGGGGCGGGACCGGCCAAAGCACCGTCAGGCGGACGCCCACGTCAGTAAGGTGACGATGGGTGTGGTTCCCCGTTCCCGCTGTTCCCAGCCGCCGGAGGCCGGTATGGACCGAGCGCACCTCGCCGCCCTGCACGGCGTCGCCACCTCCTACGAGCCCGCGCCCGGGCAGAGCGTCCCCGTGCCCGAGGAGACCGTGGTCGCCGTCCTCGCCGCGCTCGGCGTGGACGCCTCCACCCCCCGGGCCGTCCGCGACGCGCTCGACGCCCACGCCCGCGCGGAGCAGGGCCGCCTGCTGCCCCCGGCCGTGGTGCTGCGTGAGGGCGACGTCCCGCGGGTGCCGGACCTGCCCGAGGGCACCGAGCTGCGCGTCGGGACCGCGGACGGGGACGGACTGCCCTGGGACGGCGAACTGCCCGTCGGCACCCATCTGTTGCGCGCCCGCACCCCCGACGGGCGGAGCGCCGCCGCGCCGCTCGTCGTCGCCCCGCGGCTGCTGCCCCAGCCGCCCGCCCGCTGCCACGGCTTCCTCGTCCAGCTCTACTCCCTGCTCTCCGCCCGCTCCTGGGGCATGGGCGACCTCGGCGACCTGGCCGAGCTCGCCGCCTGGTCGGGCCGGTCCTTCGGCGCCGACTTCGTCCAGGTCAACCCGTTGCACGCGGCCGTCCCCGGCTTCCCGGGCCGGCCCGCCGACCCCTCCCCGTACCGGCCGTCCTCGCGCCGCTTCCCCGACCCCGTCCACCTGCGCGTCGAGGAGATCACCGAGTTCGGCTACCTCGCGGGGGAGGACCGCGAGGAGGCCCAGCGGCTACTGGCCCGCGCGGGGGAGCTGCGGGAGGCCGTCCTGCGCGGCGGCGAGCCCATCGACCACGACGCCGTCCGGGCGTTGAAGCTGCGCGCCCTGGAGCTGGTGCGGCACGTCCCGCCGAGCCCCGGCCGCCGCGCCGCGTACTGCGACTTCCTCGCCGAGCAGGGCCAGGCCCTCGACGACCACGCCACCTGGTGCGCCCTCGCCGAGGTGTACGGCCCCGACTGGCACCGCTGGCCAGGCGGCCTCAAGGACCCCCGCTCCGCCCGCACCGCGCGCGCCCGCGGTGAGCTGCTGGACCGCGTCGACTTCCACTGCTGGCTCGCCTGGCTCACCGACCGGCAGCTCGCCGCCGCC
>NZ_BAAAXZ010000059.1:0-18966 GCF_039535865.1 Streptomyces thioluteus | reverse complement strand
CGGTGGCCTCGTCGCCGAACTCGGTGTAGACGGCGGTGGCGAGCAGCACCAGGCCGTAGCAGAACGTGAAGGGGGTGGCCCGGGGGGTGGGGGACGAACCGGCGGAGGCCGCGCAGCCGGTTCCCGCGGGCGCGGGGGGCGCCGGCGGCCGGCGCTTCCTCGTGCGCGTCGGCGGGGTCAACCGCGGTCACTCGGCCGGGCCCCTTTCTCCCTGTCGCTCCCCTGGCGTGCTCGGGTCTCGCGCGGCGGCCCGACGGGGGACGCCGCCGCACTACGAACAGTACGGCTCCCGGCCCCCGGAGGAATCACGTTCCGGCCGTGAGGCCGCACACGCTGGTCAACCTCTTAACCTTCCGGTGCGTCCGACGAACATCAACGATCTCCGGAGGCCCGTATGTCCGCCGCGTTCACGTCCGACACATCCGACACATCCGGGACGTCCGAGGGACGTCCCGTCACGCTCGACCGCCGCGAGGGCCCGTACGGGGAGGTGGTCCTGCGGCGGCGTGGCACCGGGCCGGGGGTGCTGGAGATCATCGAGAACGGCTGCTTCCTGATGGACACCTCGGACGGCCGCTCCGAGCGGCGGCTGGTCGAGGCGGCGCTCGCGGTCCTGCCGGCGGATCTCGACGCCCCGGCCGTGCTGATCGGCGGGCTGGGCGTCGGCTTCTCGCTGGTCCGGGCCGCCGAGGAGGCGCGCTGGGGGCGGATCACCGTGGTGGAGCGGGAGCCGGCCGTCATCGACTGGCACCGGACGGGGCCGCTGGCGGGGATCTCGGGGACGGCCCTCGCCGACCCGCGCGTCCGGATCGTCGAGGCGGACCTCGTCCGTCACATCCGCACCACAGGGGAGCGTTACGCCGCGCTCTGCCTCGACATCGACAACGGGCCCGACTGGACCGTCACCGATGACAACGGCAGCCTCTACTCCCCCGCCGGCCTCAGGGCCTGCCGGGAGCGACTGCGCCCGGGCGGGGTGCTGGCCGTCTGGTCCGCACAACCGTCCGCGGAGTTCGAGAAAGCGCTCCGGAATGCCGGGTTCGACGGGGGTAACCACCGAAGAGATCAGCGTTGCCCGAGGCGTCCCGGACGTGGTCCACCTCGGCGTCCTTGCCGCGTAGCCGTGCCCTGCCACCTGCCCGTACCCTGCTTGCCACGGTCGTGAGGACTGGCAGTGAACAGGCACTCATCAGGCACTCGAGAGGACTGGCGCTCGAGTCGCCAGGGGCGACGCTTAGGGGCGGGGCGCATGGAGCAGACACACATCGGCCCGGGCGGCACCGCAGCATCCGCGGGAGCACAGCGGCGGGTGCTGGTCGTCGAGGACGACCGGACGATCGCGGAGGCCATCGCGGCCCGGCTGCGGGCCGAGGGCTTCCAGGTGCGGATCGCCGGCGACGGGCCGGCGGCGGTGGACACCACCGAGGCCTGGCAGCCGGACCTCCTGGTCCTGGACGTGATGCTGCCGGGCTACGACGGCCTTGAGGTGTGCCGCCGGGTGCAGTCCCAGAGACCCGTGCCCGTGCTCATGCTCACCGCCCGCGACGACGAGACGGACATGCTCGTCGGGCTGGGCGTGGGGGGCCGACGACTACATGACCAAACCGTTCTCCATGCGGGAGCTGGCCGCGCGGGTGCACGTCCTGCTGCGCCGGGTGGAGCGCGCCACGCTGGCGGCGCACACCCCGCGCAGCGGGATCCTGCGGCTGGGCGAGCTGGAGATCGACCACGCGCAGCGGCGGGTGCGGGTGCGGGGCGCGGACGTGCACCTCACCCCGACCGAGTTCGACCTGCTGGTCTGTCTGGCGAACACCCCGCGCGCGGTGCTCTCCCGGGAGCAGCTGCTGGCCGAGGTCTGGGACTGGGCGGACGCCTCCGGCACCCGCACCGTCGACAGCCACATCAAGGCGCTGCGCCGCAAGATCGGCGCGGAGCGGATCCGGACGGTGCACGGTGTGGGGTACGCGCTGGAGACGCCGGCCGCATGAGGGTCACGGGCCACGGAAACAGGGGACGCGGGCACCCGGGCCACGGATGCCCGGCCCACGGATACTCGGGCCACGGACGCACGGGTCACGGACGCACGGGCCGCCGATGACCGACTGTCCGCCGCCGGGGCCGGCGGCCCGGGTCTGGGAGGCGCTGCGCCCGCTGGACCCCTACCGCTCCGTCAAGGCCGCGCTCGGCTGGCTGGTGGTCGGCTCGGTGGTGATCACCACCTTCCTGGTCTTCGTGGCCTTCCGCTCGGCGACCGGGTTACGCGTGATCACCGTCTTCTCGATCATCGCCTCGCTGCTGATCACCCAGTTCGTGGCGCACGGCCTCACCGCGCCGCTGGACGAGATGACCGCCGTCACCCGGGCGATGGCCGGGGGCGACTACAGCCGGCGGGTGCGGGCCGGGCGGCGGGACGAGTTCGGGGCCCTGGCCCATGCCTTCAACCGGATGGCGGCCGACCTGGAGGCGGTGGACACCCACCGCAAGGAGCTGGTCGCCAACGTCTCGCACGAGCTGCGCACCCCGATCGCCGGACTGCGGGCCGTGCTGGAGAACGTGGTGGACGGCGTCTCGGCCGCCGACCCCGAGACCATGCGGGCCGCGCTGCGCCAGACGGAGCGGCTGGGCCGGCTGGTGGAGCACCTGCTGGACCTGTCGCGGCTCGACAACGGTGTCGTACCGCTGCACACCCGCAGCTTCGAGGTCTGGCCCTATCTGGCCGGGGTGCTCAAGGAGGCGAGCATCACCTGCGGGACGGGCTCCTCGCCGCGCATCCGCAAGGACGTCCATCTGCACCTGGACGTCTCGCCGCCGGAGCTGACCGCGCACGCGGACGCGGAGCGGCTGCACCAGGTCGTCGCGAACCTGGTGGAGAACGCCGTCCGGCACAGCCCGCCGCACGGCCGGGTCACCATCCGCGCCCGGCGCGGCGAGGGCGCCCAGTCGCTGGCCCTGGAGGTCCTGGACGAGGGCCCCGGCATCCCCCCGGCGGAGCGACACCGGGTCTTCGAGCGGTTCAACCGGGGCGGCTCGGGTCACCACGGGCCGGACAGCGACGGCGGGACGGGGCTGGGGCTGGCCATCGCCCGCTGGGCCGTCGATCTGCACGGCGGAAGCATCGGGGTGGCCGAATCCCCGCGTGGTTGTCGCATCAAGGTCACTCTTCCGGGCGGACCTCGTGATCAGTCTTGACGTAGGGTCGGAGACGGAGGCACACATTCGTCCGGATGTGCGGCGAGCTTCGGCGAACCCGAAAGCGCGCAGGACCGGGGCGGGACAGGGGAAACTTCGTGTGTTTCCCGTCGAGTCATGCCCCGAAACCCCGTACAGAGTGTGACTTAGGCGACGACTGGCCTCGGCGACCTGCATGGGAGCCCCTGACAGGCGTAGCCTTTATTCCCGCTGTCCACCACCTTAGGAAGCGGAAGAGGGCGGTTGCCGCCGTGTCGCCACAGTCCCCGAACTCATCGAGCATCTCGACCGACCAAGACGGGCAGGGCAAGAGCCCTGCTGACGTGTTCGGTCCCAACGAGTGGCTCGTCGACGAGATCTACCAGCAGTACCTCCAGGACCCGAACTCGGTCGACCGAGCCTGGTGGGACTTCTTCGCCGACTACAAGCCGGGCAAGGACACGAGCTCTGCTGCGGCGCAGCAGGCCGTGACCGGGGGCACGACGCCCCCTGCCGCGCCCCCGGCGGCCGCTCCCCCCGCGCCTGCGGCCCCGGCCGCCGCCGCTCCGGCCCCGGCCCCGGCCGCGCCCGCGGCTCCGGCGGCTCCGGCTCCGGCCCCCGCGAAGCCCGCGGCGGCTGCTCCGGCCGCCCCGGCGAAGCCCGCCGCCGCCAAGCCGGCGGCCAAGGCCGCCGCGCCCGCCGAGCCGGCCGCCGGTCCGGAGTTCGTGACGCTGCGCGGCCCCTCCGCCGCGGTCGCCAAGAACATGAACGCCTCCCTGGAGCTGCCGACGGCCACGTCCGTCCGCGCCATCCCGGTGAAGCTGCTGTTCGACCAGCGCATCGTCATCAACAACCACCTGAAGCGCGCCCGCGGCGGCAAGGTCTCCTTCACGCACCTCATCGGCTTCGCCATGGTGCAGGCGCTGAAGCTCATGCCGTCGATGAACCACTCCTTCACGGAGAAGGACGGCAAGCCCACCCTCGTCAAGCCCGAGCACGTCAACCTCGGCCTGGCCATCGACCTGGTCAAGCCGAACGGTGACCGTCAGCTCGTCGTCGCGGCCATCAAGAAGGCCGAGACCCTGAACTTCTTCGAGTTCTGGCAGGCCTACGAGGACATCGTCAAGCGCGCCCGCGTCGGCAAGCTGACGATGGACGACTTCACCGGCGTCACCGCGTCGCTGACCAACCCCGGCGGCATCGGCACCGTCCACTCCGTGCCGCGCCTGATGCCCGGCCAGGGCCTCATCCTCGGCGTCGGCGCGATGGACTACCCCGCCGAGTTCCAGGGCACCTCCCAGGACACCCTGAACAAGATGGGCGTCTCGAAGGTCATGACCCTGACCTCGACGTACGACCACCGCGTCATCCAGGGCGCCGCCTCCGGCGAGTTCCTGCGGATCATGCACCAGCTGCTGCTCGGCGAGAACGGCTTCTACGACGAGATCTTCGAGGCGCTGCGCATCCCCTACGAGCCGGTCCGCTGGCTCAAGGACATCGACGCCTCGCACGACGACGACGTCACCAAGGCCGCCCGCGTCTTCGAGCTGATCCACGCGTACCGGGTGCGCGGCCACGTCATGGCCGACACCGACCCGCTGGAGTACCGCCAGCGCAAGCACCCCGACCTGGACATCACCGAGCACGGCCTGACCCTCTGGGACCTCGAGCGCGACTTCGCGGTCGGCGGCTTCGCCGGCAAGTCCCTGATGAAGCTGCGCGACATCCTGGGCGTCCTGCGCGACTCGTACTGCCGCACCACCGGCATCGAGTTCATGCACATCCAGGACCCCAAGCAGCGCAAGTGGATCCAGGACCGCGTCGAGCGCCCGCACGCCAAGCCGGAGCGCGAGGAGCAGCTGCGCATCCTGCGCCGCCTCAACGCGGCCGAGGCGTTCGAGACGTTCCTCCAGACCAAGTACGTCGGCCAGAAGCGCTTCTCGCTCGAAGGCGGCGAGTCCGTCATCCCGCTGCTGGACTCGGTGCTGGACGCGGCCGCCGAGGCCCGCCTCGACGAGGTCGTCATCGGCATGGCCCACCGCGGCCGCCTCAACGTCCTGGCGAACATCGTCGGCAAGTCGTACGCGCAGATCTTCCGCGAGTTCGAGGGCAACCTCGACCCGAAGTCGATGCACGGCTCCGGCGACGTGAAGTACCACTTGGGCGCCGAGGGCACCTTCACCGGCCTGGACGGCGAGCAGATCAAGGTCTCGCTGGCCGCCAACCCGTCCCACCTGGAGACGGTCGACCCGGTCGTCGAGGGCATCGCCCGCGCCAAGCAGGACATCATCGGCAAGGCGGGCACGGACTTCACCGTCCTGCCGGTCCAGCTCCACGGCGACGCGGCCTTCGCGGGCCAGGGCGTCGTCGCCGAGACGCTCAACATGTCGCAGCTGCGCGGCTACCGCACCGGCGGCACCGTGCACATCGTCATCAACAACCAGGTCGGCTTCACCGCGCCGCCGGAGTCCTCCCGCTCGTCGATGTACTGCACCGACGTCGCGCGGATGATCGAGGCGCCGATCTTCCACGTGAACGGCGACGACCCGGAAGCAGTCGTGCGCATCGCACGCCTCGCCTTCGAGTTCCGCCAGACGTTCAACAAGGACGTCGTCATCGACCTGATCTGCTACCGGCGCCGGGGCCACAACGAGTCGGACAACCCCCAGTTCACCCAGCCGCTGATGTACGACCTGATCGACAAGAAGCGTTCGGTGCGCAAGCTCTACACCGAGTCGCTGATCGGCCGGGGCGACATCACCCTGGAGGAGGCCGAGCAGGCCCTGCAGGACTACCAGGGCCAGCTGGAGAAGGTCTTCGTCGAGGTCCGCGACGCCGACGCCAGCCCGGTCCCGGCGGAGGCCCCCGCGGCCCCCTCCGGCCCGGAGTTCCCGGCCCCCGTCGACACCGCGATCTCCGCCGAGGTCCTCAAGCGGATCGCCGAGTCGCAGGTCAACACGCCGGAGAACGTCACGGTGCACCCGCGCCTGGTGCCGCAGCTGCAGCGCCGCGCCGCCAGCATCGAGGACGGCATGATCGACTGGGGCATGGGCGAGACCCTCGCCTTCGGCTCGCTGCTGATGGAGGGCACCCCGGTCCGGCTCGCCGGCCAGGACTCCCGCCGCGGCACCTTCGGCCAGCGCCACGCCGTGCTGGTCGACCGCGAGACCGGCGAGGACTACACCCCGCTGCTCTACCTCTCCGAGGACCAGGCGCGCTTCAACGTCTACGACTCGCTGCTCAGCGAGTACGCGGCGATGGGCTTCGAGTACGGCTACTCGCTGGCCCGCCCGGACGCCCTGGTCCTCTGGGAAGCCCAGTTCGGCGACTTCGTCAACGGCGCCCAGAGCATCACGGACGAGTTCATCTCCTCCTCCGAGCAGAAGTGGGGCCAGACGTCCGGCGTCACGCTCCTCCTCCCGCACGGCTACGAGGGCCAGGGCCCGGACCACTCCTCGGCCCGGATCGAGCGCTTCCTCCAGCTCTGCGCGCAGAACAACATGACGGTGGCCATGCCCACCCTCCCCTCGAACTACTTCCACCTCCTGCGCTGGCAGGTCCACAACCCGCACCACAAGCCGCTGATCGTCTTCACCCCGAAGTCGATGCTGCGTCTGAAGGCCGCGGCGTCCAAGGCGGAAGAGTTCACGAGCGGGCAGTTCCGCCCGGTCATCGGCGACGACGGCGTCGACGCCGCCGCCGTCCGCAAGGTCGTCTTCTGCTCCGGCAAGGTCTACTACGACCTGGAGGCCGAGCGTCAGAAGCGCGGCGCCACGGACACCGCCCTCATCCGCCTCGAGCGCCTGTACCCGCTCCCGGGTGCCGAACTCCAGGCGGAGATCGCCAAGTTCCCCAACGCCCAGAAGTACATCTGGGCCCAGGAGGAGCCGGCGAACCAGGGCGCCTGGCCGTTCATCGCCCTCAACCTGATCGACCACCTGGACCTGGCGGTCGGCGCGGACGTCCCGGCCCCGGAGCGCCTCCGCCGCATCTCCCGCCCGCACTCGTCGTCCCCGGCGGTCGGCTCGGCGAAGCGCCACCAGGCCGAGCAGACGGCACTGGTGAACGAGGTGTTCGACGCCTGACGCGGATCTGATCCCGTCGGCTGAACGACCCGGGGGCCAGTGCCGCTCTCGTGAGAGCGGCACTGGCCCCCGGGTCGTTTCCGGCCCCCGCTTATGACGATTCCGTCATGTAGGGTGAAACCATGACGGCTGCCACCCGACGAGAGATCTATCGGCACCTGCGCTCACTCGCCGAACACTTCACGCCGCCCGCGCCCTTGAGCTCGCACGTCGAGATCAGCGACGGTCAGATCGTCATGATGATGAGCCCCGCCGGCCGTCACGACCTCGCCGCACTGCGCATCGAGCGCCAGCTCCAGCCGCAGCTCCCCCCCGGAATCGTCGCCACTACCTCCGGTGACATCGAGGATGCCGATCTCGGTCAGCTGCGCCGCCCGACGTCCTCGTCCTGCCCGAGGCGGCCATGGACACCGATGACGCCATCAGCCCGAAGGCCCTGCTCGCAGCTGTGGAAATCGTCTCCCCTTCCAATCCGGAGAACGACTACGAGAGCAAAACTGCGCCACTACCCCCGGCTCGGCATTCCGCACTATCTGATCGTCGACCCCCGCGACGGCACCTGCGTCCACTACTGGGCCATCACCTCGAAGAGCGGTACCTCCGAGTACAGCGCCCGAGTTCCCTACACCTTCGGAGACAAGATCACACATCAACGAGTGGGTCATCGACACCGGTGAAACTGCCGCGCTACAACGAGGCATCGCATTGAACACCGCCGTCCTCGTCCGCTCCCGAAGAGTCGAACTCGGCCTCTCACAAGCCGAGCTCGCCACCCCGCGCAGGGACAGGGCAGGCCTTCATCTCACGCGTCGAGTCCGGCAAGGCCATACCGACCATCCCCGTCCTCCAGCGTCTGGCCGCGGCCCTCGAATGCGAGATCACCGTGAGCCTCACGCCCTACCGGTAGGCGGACCCGCACCGCTGGTGATCAGTACGGGTCCTGGGCTGACTCCCTGCTTACACCACTGTGGTGGCGCTCGCCTCGATGCTGCGGTAACCGGTCTCGGGGTCGAAGTAGTAGAGAACGACCTCGCCTTGCTGCCCTTGAAGAACTCCCCATTGATGGGGCGGCAGATAGACCCGCGTCTTGTGCTGTTGTAATCGCACACAAGCTTGTCGGTCTTGACGATCGCCGAACCCGTCGCCCCCGCATTGATGCTGACATCGGTCGCATTGGCGACCAGCCAGTCCCGTGAACCCGCGTCGCAGGAGTACGTGAACTCCACAGCAAGGCCGGGCGACTTCAGCGCGACCTTATCGATCGTGACGGCGTAACTCTTCGCGGCGGCGACCGGCGCGAGACCCACCGCCACGGCACCGATCACGAGTGCACCAGCGCAGCCCGCCGCGATGCGACGGCCGATCCGTGATGTCTTCACCGAGTTCCTCCTCCATGTCGTTTGCCTGCTGTCACCACGATGCGGATAGAACTCACGGCTCAGCCGACAAGCTCGATCCCGTATGAGTCCCCTCCGCGTCGACGTCGGGGTAGAAACCCAGGTTCCCGTTGTTCAGCTGATCAGGACGTCGTTGACGCCGTTGTCGCTGTTGGTGTAACGAACCCGTGGTGAGGGTGCGCGCGTTCTTCCACGGACGACTCCGCATCCTGATTCTGAGCGGACCGTGGTAGCTGGCGTCAACACCGGGGAAGATACTGGTCTCCCCGTCCTTCCACCGGATGAGCAGGTCGGATGTCTTCTTTCCTGTGAACTCCCCGGCACTGATCTCTGCTGCGTTCTCCCAGGACTTCTGGGCCTCGGACAACTGGACATGTCCATCCAGCTTCTTGGTGTGGATATCGGCCTGGAGGGATGTCGAGCCGTTCTCCCACAGGATCAGGGACATCGTCGCGCCGACCGTCACCGGAGTACGCACCGACGGTCCACAACCGGGCATTCGCCCAGAAGCTGGTGGGGTGGTCCTTGTCGATCCCGTGCGCGAGCATCCGTTCGTCGTGCACACCCTTCAGGTCGAGGTGGCCGTACTCGGTCACTCCGCATCCTTCCACCGCACAAAAAGCCCGTCCGAGCCACTCCCGGCGAAGTTCCCCGCGGCAATGCGCGAGCGTACTGCCAGCTGCCTGCCGGGCGGGGCAGGGACTTTGTACTCGGCAGTGAACGGAGTCTTGGGGTCGGCATGTCCGAACCTTGGAAGATGCTCGCCGTTCCGTCGTTCCAGACGACGAACAGATCCATGTGGCGCTTGCGATCGGCCTCGCTGGTAGTGAATGTAGCCGGATGCGGTGTAGGCGACCTCCTTCCAGTCGCGACGCGACAGGAGTGTGCGTGACGATACGGACTGGATCCAGCCGGCGATGTCGTCAACCGCGAGTGTCGAGTGCATCCTTGCGCGTCTCGGCGCTGTCGGAGCCGAGGCATCCGCCCTGCCAGGACTGGCTGTTGACGCCGACGAGCTCAGCCCGGCCTCCCAGCAGGCGAAACGCGGTCCACCGGTGTCCGCCTGGCAGAGGGCCACCCCATCCTTGCTGGTGGACGCCGACCGACGTGTTCTTGACCGCTCCTACGGCGAACTTCCGTAGTGCAAACGGTCCGGAACCCACTCGTCCCCGGTCCGGCCGTAGCCCGACGCCCAGACGTCTTCGCCCTGGAGGAGCGGGTTGAAGCCGATGGCGAGGGGGAGCAGCCCCTTCGGCGCGGCTTGGCCAGGCGGGCCATCACCACGTCGCGGTCGCCACGGGGCACAAGCTCCACCACGTCCACCACGCTGGCGCCGCCCCTGGACAGATCCGTGCGGCCGATCGTGGCAGTGGTGCTCAACCGTCGGTGCCCCGGCCGGTACCGTCAAGGCTCTGGGCAGGATTTTCAGCAAAGCAACTGGCGGCCGTGATCAGCCATTCCTCTCAACCAGCGCAGCAGAACAACTACGTTGACCA
This sequence comes from Streptomyces thioluteus, assembly GCF_039535865.1. Classification (NCBI taxonomy): domain Bacteria; kingdom Bacillati; phylum Actinomycetota; class Actinomycetes; order Kitasatosporales; family Streptomycetaceae; genus Streptomyces; species Streptomyces thioluteus. The sequence goes on along the minus strand of NZ_BAAAXZ010000059.1, from coordinate 8,820 downwards.
CCGATGTCGAGCTTCGCCGTGAAAGTGCGAAAGAGTCGTTAGGGCGTCTGCCCCAGACAGCCTGTGCCGGTGATCCAGTGAAAACGCTTTGTGCCGCTAGTCCGAAATAAAGCACTCCAGCGGTCTCACGCCGCGCGCGCGGGACGGCTGACAGGCATGCTGCATCTCCCTCTACGAACCAGGATTCAACCAAGGAACAAACTTCAGTTGAGCGGTGCGATCCCGATGCCTGACGTCCAGATCAGCCAGTCACTCGAATCTCCAGCAGCACGGAGCGCTTCCCGGCGGTCACCTGCTTCGCCAAGCGGTGTGTACTCGTTCTTCGGGGCGTTGACCACGGTGTCCTTGGCCTCACCCCTGATCGTTGCACGGACCGGGTGGTCCTGAGTCAAGATGCCGTAAGCATCAGGGAGTTCCATCGTGAGGTAGCCCTGCTTGCCCTTGACCATGAAGCAGAAGTCCTTGCTGCCCGGTCCGGGACTTCACCATGACGTCGTGGGAAGCACTGCAGTCAGCGAGGAGGATGCGCCCATCGCCCTTGCGCAACGTGATCCCCCGCTCCTGAAGGATCTTGGCAGCACCCGGATACTCGAACTTCTCGACAGCGAAGGGCATCTCGTCATCAACGGCTGCCGCGCCCGCCGCCGCAGAGGCGGCGTTCGGCACAGGTCGCGCCGCTGCCGTTGACGCGAATCCGGCGCACGAAGCCAGCACCAAGAGGGCGCCCACAGCAAGGGTTTTCCAGGCATGAGACATCGCCATGCTCACCTTCCGGCGCACGCCGGGGACACTCGCCGTCCCCGGACAATGACCGTCAGTAAAGCGCATGGTAGTGTCGCGTGGCACGCACCCTCAATCAGCAGTCGTTGAGGGGTAGTTCTGGCACCACGGCGCGCCGGATGCGCCCACCATCCTTCTCGATTCGCGGCTGTACGTGCCGGGCTCGGGCAGTTGTGAAGCTGGCCTCTCGCGCACGACTCGAATCCGAAGTATGGCTTCACCGAAGCACCTTTGGCCGGAAAGAGACCGTGTACCATGAGACACCGAATACGCTCCGAGGGCAGACCACAAGAGCGTCGCAGAACACAACCTCGTAGTTCTGTCGGTCGGTTCAAGCTCTGGACCACCTGCGCCGCACTTCTTCCCGCCCACCCTCCTGACCGGGCTCCTGTCCGGACCGGACGCCCTGGCCGACCCCGCCGACGATGCCGAGCTCACTGGCCGGGCAGCTGTCGTCGAGAAGTTGGCGGTACGCGGCGTCGGCATCAAAGAGGCCGCCGAACGGGCCCTGTTGGGCACCGACGACGACGTCAGAAGTTTTTCACCGACAGGACGACATCCAGTACGACGACCGATGCGGTCGACGCCAGCCGCATCTTCAACCTGGGCGGCCCGGGGGTTCGGGAAGCAGCGAAGAAGGCACTCACAGGGCAGCCGCTGAGGACCTCCCGCCTTCCTGTTGAAGGGATGGAAAGCCGCCCTCGAGGACGACCAGCGGGTCGAGGCATCGCGGGTGATCCACTACGGGGGCACCGGCGTCAAGGAAGCGGGCACGGCGGCCTTGAAGGGCACCGCCGCGGACATCACGAAGTTCCTCGAAAGCGGACAGTACGACGCTCGCGAGAGACGACAACCAGGTCGAGGTCTCCCGGATCATCAACGCCGGCGGCCCCAATGTGAAAGCGGCGGGCAAGCTCGCCCTCAGCGGCACCCCCGGGGACGTCGTCGAGTTCCTGAACGTGGGCCAGTTCACCGCCCGCAACCGCGACCAGGAACACGCCTCCATCGAGGAACTGACCGAACAGGCAGAGCGGGCGGGACTGCGGGCGGAAGAGGCGACGGAGGCGGCACAGAAGGCGTCCGCCCGTGCCGTCGCCGCCTCCCAACTCGCCAAGGAAGCAGCCAAGAAGGCCGCCAGGGAAACCGAAGCGTCCAGAAAAGATTCGGCAAGGGCCGCGGTCAAGGCCCAGCAGGCCGCGAACGCCGCACGCGCCGCTGCGGACGCCGCCCCAGCAGGCGATCGGTGCGGCCAACGCCGCCCAGCGTTCGGCTCGCATCGCCGCCCTCGCCGCCGCGCAGACCGCGAGTGCGGCCAATGCGGCCGCGGAGGCCGCGACCCGGGCGTACAACGCCTCGATGGACGCGGCCCGTGACGCCAGCAAGGCCGATGCCGCGAAGAACTTCGCCAAGGCCGCACGGCAGGCCGCCGGGCTGGCGAAGAAATCAGCTGATGCCGCTCAGCAGGCCGGAAAGGCGTCGTTGGCCGCAGGCCTGGCGGCGAGCTCCGCCCGCAGCGCCACCGGCAACGCCAACGAGGCGGCCGACGCCGCCGACGAGGCGAACCGGCACGCCGAGGAGGCCGGCGTCCACTCGGCCGAGGCCCAGGCGGCGGCTGCCGAGGCACGTCGTCACGCGCGGGAGGCCGACCGTGCGGCCGGTGCGGCCGAGTCTTTGGCCCGCAGGTCCGCCGACGCCGCCTTCGAGGCCCGGGACGCCGCCAACAGCGCGGCCGACCACGCGAACAAGGCGGCGCAGGCCGCCGAAGAGGCGGCAAAACACGCCGGTGAGGCCAAGGATGCCGCGAAGGAGGCCACGAAGCAGGCCAACGCGGCCAGGGCAGCGGCCGACGCCGCGAGCGCGGCGGTCGCCACGGCCAAGAAGGTGTTCGCGATCGCCCGGGAGACCGAGGCGGAGGACCTCGCCACGCGCACCGCTGCGGCCATGGAGCGCGCCAAGTCCGAGCAGGCGCAAACGTACAAGTTCACTGCCGCGACCGCGTCCACCGTGGTGGATGCCTGGAATCTGGACGACGTAGCCAAGAGCCTTGCCGCTGAGGCTGCGAAACCTGACGCGGATGTCAAGACGATAGCCGCCAAGGGTCGCGACCTGGCCCTGCGCGCTTTGAAGACCCGCGGGTCCTTCGGCCAAGAAGCGGCCGCTCAGGCACTCTCCGGCACCGACGCGGATGTTATCGAGTACCTGCGTACGGGCTGGGGCAAGTCCGTGCAGGACGAGCTGCGTCAGAAGGTCGTGGACCTGAGTGTCCAGAGTCCCTTCGATCCGTCCGGACCGCCGCCCAGAACGCCCTCAAGGGCAGCGACCAGCAGATCAAGGACTTCTCCACCACGGGCCAGTACGAGGCCGGATCCGCCGACTACGGCGTCCAGGTCTCCCGGATCTTCAACTCCGGCGGCCCGGCGTGAAGGAGGCCGCCAAAGCAGCCCTGGCCGGCAGGAACCCCAAGGACCTGGCCGTCTTCCTGGCCAGTGGGCAGTACCAGGCCCGGAACAGCGACGAAAGCGTCCCTGGCGTCCAAGCTCGTGGGCAGCGGCGGCCCGGAGGTGAAGGCAGCCGCCAAGATCGCCCTGGTCGGCTCCGCCGACCGACTGCACGAGTTCATCCAGGCCGGCCAGTACATCGCCGACCGCAAGGACCAACTCGCCGCCACCCACGTCGCCCAGCTCGAGCGCCTCATCCACCAGGGCGAGGTCATCGAGGCCAACGCCCAGCAGAACCGCTGGATCGCGGCCAAGGCAGCAGCCGTCGCGAACAACGCCTCTGCAGAAGCCCAGAAAGCCGCCGACCAGGCCAAGAAGTCGGCCGACCAGGCCAAGGGATACGCAGCCGACGCAGCCAAGTCCGCAGACAGAGCCGAACGTTCGGCAGCCCAGGCCGCGAAGTCTGCCATCACAGCCCGCAACGCGGCGAACGAAGCCGACCACGCCGCCGACAGAGGCCGAGGAGTCCGCGGCCCAGGCCAGGTTCTCCGCCGACTACGCCCGCACCTCGGCCAGCCTGGCAAACGAGTACTCCGAAAGCGCCCATCGTTCCGCCTTGGCAGCAGGGAAGAGCGCCGAGGAAGCCAAATCCCTGGCCTCGCAGGCTTGGACCGAAGTTGTCAAGAAACGTGAGGCTGAACAGGCTGAGGCAGAACGCAAGGCAGCCCAGCAGCGAAAGCAAAAAGAGATTGAACAGCGAGAGAAGAGGGAGAAGGCGAAAAGGGTCTGCCACCCCCGTTACGGCGGTAACGAGATAGGCGGCCTACTGGCCTGCGCTGTCGCGCCGGGCGAATGGACTATAGACACCACGCCACCCGACCCACACTCTGTCCGCCATCGCCTTAGAATTCATTGGGTACAACAACGCCAGGGATTGCGCCAAGGACCCCACCCTCGGCAAATGCCTTATGGCTGCAATGGTTCTTGCGCCTACACCATGGGGCAAGGGCAAGAAGGCCATAGACGGCATCGAAATCCTCGCCAAAGGAACCAGAGCCTACTATGAGATCTCAGGGGGGTTCAGGGTGACAGTAACCGCCGAGGAAATCATCAGCATCAACCGGGGGTTCGGGGCAGCACGATAGTGAACGGGAGCATTGAAAGTATGATGACATCAGCAAGCCGCCTAAACGGCTTTTGGAACAAGACTGCGCTTGTCGTACGGAACATCGCAGCCCCAGGAGGACACTTGTTCGACAACGGAAACAAGCGGACTGCCTTGGAAGTTGCCAGGCTGCTGATAGAGCGCAATGGAGTCATGACCGACGTCACCCGAAAACAGCTGTCTGGGGTCGTCGAAAGGGTCGGCACAGGAGAGCTGCGCAAAATATCCGACATCGCATCGGCTCTGAAAGGGTACTGAGTTCAGAAAAATGAGCATCGAAGAAATCATGGAGACCCTTGGTCTCCGCAAGGTAACCATGCTCGTCAAGGTGGATGACGAGAGGATGGCACAAGGTATGCGGCCGTGGACTGTAGTGCTATCCGGCACTCTAGGCGAGCAAGTATTCGCCCGGGCAGATTCCTCAAGCCTAGGCGAATGCTTTCAGGAAATCATCAAGGATTTCAATAATCGCCAAGGGGACTGGGGCTGGCTCACTGAACTATTCCAGCGGTATCTAGACGCGTCACAGGTACTCGACTGACGCCACAAAGGGCCGCGCAACCAATTCGCGCGACCTATTCTGAGGGGTGGTGGGCCTTGTGCTCACCCCCCACCCAGGCCAGAAGAACCCCTGCAGAGGAACTCGACCCGGCAGCGCTCGTGCAGCCCGCGCGAGCACACTTGCCGATGGCGAAAGCCCAGGAAGCCAATCTGTATGGCCTGGTCCGCCGCCGCCAGTGACAACTTACTGATCAACACGATCCTGGTGGAGGATCCGCACCCAAAAGCGGGTCCTCCACCAGGTTCCGCAATCCTTGGGCGATATCACGCGTGTCGCGTATTTCACCGGTTGTCACAGCGATCACCAGACGCTCTGCGGCATCGATGTCCGGCCGCAAGTCGACACCGTTCAACGCCAGAAAGGTGACGCAGGAGAGCCAGGCCGTGCGCTTGTTACCATCAAACAGCGGATGGTTAATCGCTAGGGCTTGGAGCAGCGCCGCAGCTTTGTCAATGAGGTCAGGATGGACCTGTTGCCCATACATCTCCGCACGCGGACGATGCACGGCAGATTCAAGTGAGTTTACGTCACGGACTACAAGCTCGGTCTCGCCGCAGGCGGGCTCTGCGACGATGAGGACGTCAATCGTGCTCAAGTAATGAAGCGTCACTTGAGCCGCTCCAGGAGCGCGTGCCACTTCACTGCTTGCTCGTTGGCGATGCGACGCACCTCGGCTTGGTGGTCAGAGCGCCTGGTCGCTTCCTGAGGGTTCGAGTCCGATGCCATGAGAGGAGAGTCTAGAGGCGTTTGAGGCAACGAGACAGACCCATCTCTGCCTGGCGGACTGATGCGGACCAGGCCGAGTCAGTGCCGCAGGCGGGCACCAAACGGTCGACGCCAGCAGGGGCACGGCGCCGAGCCCATCCAGCCGCTGATTAAGGGCTTGCAGATCATCAACGTGTTGACTTGATCTTGCTGTTGGGATCGTTGCTTAGAACGGTGACCCGGGCTTGGAGGGTTTCGAGGGCAGGGGGTGGGGTGATCGCTGGTGGGACGTTGATGCCGTGTGTGTCGAGCAGTTTCCGGATCTTAAAAGAGTAATTGTCTGTGGAACATGGGCTGGTCCCCCGGCTTCGCTAAAGACCGTTCCAGACCAGGGACACAATTGCGGTGCGGGAGATGATTAGCTACAGAAGACGGGTCCCCTAATGCCATGACAATCGTGCACGCTGCTAAAGCACTGCTTGCCAGGAACCTGTGTCGCGGACGGTGAGCGGCGTGGCCTGCGCCGTCCTTCTGGTGTCCACCTCAGATTGTTCCCTGGTAGACGCAGCGGTGCAACAGGGTCAAAAGCTGTCAAGCTGAGTAGTTTATGGGACATAGCGTCCTGTCATTGTCTGATCGGAAACAGCAGGGTCCGTTATCTTCCCCGCTGCCTTTTTACGACGATTCCGTGTTTTTTCGTTGATATCCTTTGCTAAATTGGTGATGACTACCTTTATCTTGCCTTTCTGCCGTCATAGTGGTCTTAACTAGTATTTTTTAAGTTCTTTTTAATTTCCCTAGTGTATCCGTTGTACATTCATTGTACATTGTCAAGCTCATTGCTTCCATCGTCACAATGATTCTTACTCTTATCTTGTTATGTCTGACCATCATATAAGTCTATATTATCCTGGTTCTTTATGATAATACTGAAATTTTATTCCGCGTCACCAGAGTGAAATCAAGTTTGCTATTTTTACGCAATTCGGACCGGGTTTTCCTCTCAATGAATGATCTAATTATAAGGTCATGTTAGGGCCTTTGCTCTTTGATGTCATACTCATCCACTGTTTTCTTGGGAATGTGTCTCGTATTCCCGTTATATTTTTCCTTTTCTATGGTCACTCCCTCCCGTACCGCGTGTATTTGCATCTACCGTGTTAATTATTCAGTTGTAAACTAAATGGATTTCGGGGGGGGAAGTCCCAAAAGCACTGTGTATCGACGTTTGCGAATTTGGTGTCCCTCCTGGTGATCGTGCGGCTAACTAGGAAGGGCCCCGGAATTCCGGACAAACAACTGCGAGTTTCAGATAGGACATACATGTTGTGAGATTTAATCCTTGTGAGACGCTATGAGTGCCCAGATGTCTTAGGTATTTATGCCCTGATTAGATGACGACAGGGGTGGCCGATCCATTCGATTCCGGATTCGACCGGACGTGGCTGCTGGAGTTGTGGCGGGCGATGGCGTCACCGGGTTCATGAACGTAGCCAGAGACTACAGATCCACATTAAGACCGTACAGTGATAGCGAGAGGTCCTTGCCGTTGCCGGATTGAGCTGGTCCTGGGTGCGTCAACGCCACTGTACAGGCACTAGGGAAGCGGGGCCCGACCAATGTGCTGCATCACAAGTACCCCATCTGGGCAATCTGGACCTGCTGGCGTAATGGACATAATGTGATATCCAGCCCGATCATTGCGTACTTGAACTTCGCGGCCTAATACAACGCTTCGGAGACAGCTGTGTGGGAATTCGTCCCCAGAGGGTTCTCTGGGGGCCGCCCGCCGGACCGACAACCTGACTGGCGACCCGCTTAGGGCGGCGTCTGCTCCTGGGCGGAGCTCGCAAGCGGCGGACAGCGGTGATCCCTAACCTTTATTCTTTACAAGGTGGTCGCCCAGGACGGGTTTGGTTTGCCCGGATGAGCGTCCATAGGAGAGTAAGACCGGCGCCCTGTTTTTCTCCTCGACCCCTCGGTCTCAAGAAAGGGAGTGTACAGTTATGGGCCGCTCTGTGGGTATCGTATATTCATCGCCAGCTACGAAGGGGAAAGGCCTGGCACCGGCGATGACCTTGGAAAACGCGGACTGATCACGATCGCTCCTCATCGAGGCACTAAACAAGGAGCACCAAGCGGAGGCGCGTGGTTGAAAACTGGGACCACTCTCCTGCCTGGGCCTTACGTACAAAACACCGGCTGATCTCTGCCTGGTAAGGATGGCGCTCCGTACTTTCGAGAACCTGTCATGTCTAAGTGCGCCTAGCAGCCGACCTGGCGACGGCCTGATTGTCGTGGTACGACAAACGAATAGCGGAAGGTTTGGACTTCGGCCGCCGCTCGGAACCTGGGCTATGGACGGAGTTGTCTCGTTGGGGAAAGAGGATTTGATCTCAGATCTGCTGCACCTACTACGACCATGTGGGCCACGAAGGTTGAGCAGGCACCAAGTATACGCTCAGTTCTAAACCCAATGCGGTGATCCTACCAAAACGAACGTTTATTCGACGCCAGGGATCGCAGGCTCAGCTAAGCGGCTGCCCTGGGCCCACCTCTAGACACACTGACGATGGGTAATTGAACAGCATGGTTTCGTTCGAGCGCTCGCCGTGCGGAAGTTCTCATCGCAACAAGTAACCCTTGAGCACTGTCGTACGGCAGCTGCCCTAGTGGCAGGTAGCACCCTGCCGAATCGAACATGCACAAGTCAAGACCTCTTACTGCCAAGTGTCCGATCACATCCGCGCGGGCCTCGATAGGTGTTCCAAGAAACCACGCGCGTCCCAGGTTCGGCCCGAGACCAGGGGAACCGGACAGCCCTGCACGGAAAATTGCTGAAGTGGACGCGTTACCTGCCGGCTGTCCCAGGTAAGATCGTCTGAGCGTGTTTTTCTATCCGCTGTACCCGCCTTAAAACAAAGGGGGAGGGTCAAGTCACGTCCCGAACTAAAAAATCCGTCATCCACAGCAGGAGCTAAACCCCACTGGGACAATATTCCGGGGCCTAATCCCCATATACGGCCTCGAAGGGTCCCAGTAGTGGAGCGGTGTGCGTCATGGCTGAGGCCGACGATCGGCGTGAGGTCGTGTTGGGCGCGAACCGGAGTATTGTTGTGCGGGTAGTCGCGGGAGAGCGTTGGAGGATATCCTACACTGAGATGAGTCTA
>NZ_BAAAXZ010000058.1:0-15836 GCF_039535865.1 Streptomyces thioluteus | reverse complement strand
TCCCACGGGCTCGCTGGCCGCGGGGGCGTTCGCGGTCATCGTCCACGGCGTCGCGCGCGGCGAGCCGCTGGACGCGGCCGTCCAGCGGGCACTGACCCTGCTCGCCGGCCGCCCGGGGCACGAGGAGACCACCGGGGCGCTCCGGCAGGCCCTGGGCGCGGTGCGCCAGGGACTGCCGGAGCCCGAGCGCGTGGAGTCCCTCGGCCAGGGATGGGTGGCGGAGGAGGCCCTGGCCATGGGGGTCTACTGCGCGCTCGTCGCCGAGGACGTGCGCCACGGGCTGCTGCTCGCCGTCAACCACGGCGGGGATTCGGACTCCACCGGGTCGATCTGCGGCAACCTGCTCGGCGCGCTGCACGGGGAGACCGCGCTGCCCGCCGGGTGGCTCGCCGAGCTGGAGGGACGGGCCACCGTCCTCCAACTCGCCGACGACTTCGCCATGGAGCTGACGCAGGGCGCCTCGCTGCACGGCCCGGCCGGCTCCTCGGCCGCCTGGCTGGCGCGGTACCCGCGGGCCTGACCCGGCCCGCGGCGCAGCGGACGCGTCTGCGCCACGGGCCCGGCCGCGCCGACCCCGCCCGTCAGGACGGGGCGTGCGGGTGCCGGCCGGGCGTCACTCGGCGCCGGGGGTGACCGTGGTCATGAAAGCCGCCCACGCCTCGGGCGTGAAGCCGAGCTCGGCCTGCCGGGGGGCCTTGGAGTCGCGCACCGCGACGGACCCGGGGAGGAAGGAGGCGACCTCGACGCAGTCGCCGTTGAGGGAGTAGGAGGACTTCCGCCACGTGGACATGCCCTGCTGAATTGCCATGGTGTTGCTCCGTTGCCTGTGAGTGCTGCCTGACGAAGTGCTGCCTGTCGTAATCGGGGGTGGCGCCGGCTTCCCGAGGTGCGACCGACGGTACGCGCCAACATCACCGGATGAGCTGGCTGTTCACTCGACCGGATGGCATATTCCAGGCGACTCTTCCCCGGGGACGGCACCAGGTGTACCGTTCCGCCTCCTCGGCGGGCGGCCGTCCCGGGGGCGGTGCTCGGTCGGGCTCAGTCGCGGTACTCGTCCGCGACGCTGAGCAGGAACTGCCGTGTCTGCTCGGCGTTGAGGGCCTGCATCCGCAGGTGCTCGTACATCACGCTGTACGCCTGCACGTCGTTGGGCTTCTCCAGGTACAGGTCGCTGGTGATGCCCTCCAGGTAGACCGTGCTGGCGTCCTGCGGGTCGTGGAACTCCAGGATGCAGAACTTGCCGTACATCCCCGGGTGCGCGCCCACGTCGTAGGGCAGGATCTGCACGGTGATGTGCGGCTGGAGGCTGAACTCGACCAGGTGCTCCAGCTGTTCGCACATGATGGCCCGGTTGCCGACGATGCGCCGCAGCGCCGACTCGTCGATGACGGCCCACAGGCGCAGCGGGTTGTCCGGTTCGGTGATCCGCTCCTGGCGCCGCATCCGCACCTGCACGCGCCGCTCGACCTCGGCGGCGGTGGCCTCCGGCCACGAGCCCTCGGTGACGGCGCTGGCGTACCCCGGGGTCTGGAGCAGGCCGGGGATGAGCGACGCCTCGTAGATCCGCAACGACGCCGCGTCGGTCTCCAGACCGATGTAGACGCTGTACGGGATGTCGCCGAAGGCATGCCACCAGCCTTGCTGCCGTGACTCTTTGGCCATCTGCATCAGCGAATCGACGATGCGGTGGTCCTCGACCCCGTACACCCCGCACAGATCGCGGACGTCGCGCTGGCTGATGCTGCGGCGGCCGTTCTCCAGCCGGCTGATCTTCGACTGGGACACCAGGAGCCGCTCGGCCACCTCCTCGGCCGTCATCCCTTTGAGCTCCCGGAGCTTGCGCAGCTCCTGCCCCAATCGGCGCCGCCTTACGGTGGGGTTGACACTGGACGCCACGGGAGGCACCTCCGGCTCCGTCATGCTGCTGTCTCCTGGTCCACGCAGCCTGCCACCACCGGCCGGGGCGGCGCTGGAAAATGCCGACACAGCGTCCTCTCGCGATGACCGGAGTCACGATGCCGTACGGGCCCGGCAGTTCGCGGGCGCGCCTGCGCGGGGTGGCGGCCGGGCCACCACCCCGCGCACGGGACGCCCCTCCGGGCGACCGGGTCGCTCACGTCACCGCGTCACCCGGTCCGGCCCGGTTCCACGCGTCACCGGAACACGCGTCACCGGAAAGCGTTCCGTCGCCGGAGGGCGCTCCGCCGGGGGAAGCCCCTCCGGGTCCGGAAGGCCGTCCGCCGCGGCCTCACGAGGCCGCCGCGCGGGCCATCACCCCGCCGTGGGGCGTCACGGGCTGAGGAACGGTTTCAGCAGATGCCACCGCGCCCCGGACGGACGCCTTCCGGCGCCCTGCGCCGCCGTTCCCGCCGCCGGCCACCGCCGCGGACCGGCGCGGCTGGGCCACCCCGTTCTGCACGTCGAGCACGGCGTGCGCCACGAGGCCGCCCATCGGGTCGTGCCGGATCAGGTCCCGCAGCCGGGACCTGGACGAACGGCCCTCGTTGCCCGGGTACAGGTGCTTGCCCAGGCCGACCGCGTGGGCCAGCGCGGCCAGCGCCGCCGTCCGCGGGTCCGGCGGCACACCGGTGCGGATCGCGCTGTCCAGCCGGGCCCTGATCTCCCGGCTGATGGCCGTGTCCGTCGCCTGGTAGCGGGTGGTCGGCAGCACCCCGCACATCTGGCCGACGACGGCGTGCACCATGCCGCACCGCTCCAGGTGGGTGAGGTACGTCTGACGCAGCCCCAGCCGGGGCCCGCCGATCCAGTGCACCGCGCGGACCGGGCTGCCGCGGCGTCGCAGCAGTTCGAGTGCGGTGTCCAGGGTCGGATCTCCTGTGGGCCGTGGCATCACCACGGCGATACGATCCCCGTCAGGGGCTATCCGTCCGGCCAGAGCCAGCTCCACTAGCTGGGCTCCGGCGAGACCGAGGTCGAGCGACTGCGGCTGCGCCGTGGTCCCGGTCGTCGGGTCCAAGGCGAGCAGCAGAAGCTCCTCCGGAATTGTTCTGCGGCTCCTGCCCATCCATGCCTCCCCGCGTGGATGAGTGACAGGGTGACCCCTCTCACATTGGTCTGTCGAGAGTGCGTGGTGGCTTCGGGTGGGAACCGGTAGGTATGTCGTCTCGTCTTGCACATGGGTGAAGCCGTGGAAGCCGCTTGACGGGCGGTCGCGCGCTGGCACGCCGACGGCAGAGGACACTGGTAGACGTTGAGAATGTCCGGGAAGCGGGGCGCTGGTCGCCCCGCCTCGGCGTACGCGCGGGAATCGAGGAGGCATCGGTGGCGGGCGAGTCCCCCGACAAGTCTGAGCAGGGGAAGCCGTCGGGGGAGACGGCTGGCGAGCGGGAGCCGAAGGCTGCCGTGGCCACGGCATCGACGGAGTCGGACTCCGCAACCGATGCGGATGCAAAGCCCGCGAAGCGGGAGGAAGCGGAAGGTGGCCGTCCGAAGGACGGCACCCCTCGTGCCGACGCCGCGGCCGGCGACGACCGGCTGAAGGCCGCCGTGGCCTCGTGGGTGGCCGGTGCGGACGAGGATGCGCCGGAGACGATCGGGGACTCGGCCGCGGACGACCGGCCGGCGAAGTCCGGCGCGGACCGCTCGGCGGCGTCCGCCGCCGATCAGCCGACGGCGCTGCTCAAGGCGCCGGTCGTCGAGGCGCCCGGGACGGCGGGGACGAAGTCCGCCGGGACCGGGACCGCCGCGGCGAAGGCCGCCGCCGACCAGCCGACCGCGCTGATCAAGGCACCGGCCACCGACGCGCCGAAGTCCGCCGGGACCGGCACCGCCGCGGCGAAGGCCGCCGGGACCGGAGCCTCCGGCGCGGGCGCCCCGGAGAGCGGCGCCTCCGCGTCCAAGCCCCCCGCGGGAGGCGACCCGGCCGAGCCCGACCCCTCCGACCAGCCCACCGCCCTGATCAAGGCCCCCGAGGTCGAGGCGCCGGAGGTCAAGACCCCGGCCGCCCCGCCCAAGGGCGCGCCCACCGGGGACGAGCGGGCGAGCCGCTTCGTCCCGCTCAAGTCGGACGAAGCCCCCGCCGCGCCCCCGAAGGCGCCCCGGCCCGCCGTGCCCGTCAAGGTCGCCCCGCCCGCGCCGGCGGCGCCCGCCGCGCGCCCGGAGGCAGCCGGCTCCGACGGTCCCGAGCGGACGACGCAGACGCCCATGCCGGTCGGCCCGGACGGGGAGAAGCAGGCGCCGCTCGACCTCCTGGCGCAGCTGACCAACACCCCGCCGCCGCCGGAGACCCCGGTGCGCAGCACCGTCCGGCGCCTGAAGATCTACACGCCGATAGCGGTTCTGCTGCTGATCGTCTTCTGCGTCGTGCAGGCGTTCCGGCCGCTGCCGGACGCGCGGCTGGTGAAGGGCGAGAAGGCCGCCTTCACCTTCGGCGGCGAGAAGTTCGACATGAAGTGGCCCGAGGAGGGCCAGTCCGCGGCCAAGGTGCTCGGCGTGGGCGACCTGGGCACCTTCGGTGAGCAGAAGCCCGTGCCGACGGCCTCGATGGCCAAGGTCATGACGGCGTACATCGTCCTGCGCGACCACCCGCTGAAGATGAAGAAGCAGGGCGGGCAGGAGGTTCCCGAGCAGGGCCCCACGATCACCATCGACGCCCAGGCGGAGAAGGAGGCCGGCTCGGGCGACGAGTCGCGGATCGAGTGGGTCAAGGCCGGGCAGTCGTACTCGGAGTACGACATGCTCCAGATGCTGCTGATCCCCTCCGGCAACAACATCGCCCGCCAGCTGGCCCGTTGGGACGCCGGGTCCGAGGCCGCGTTCGTCAAGAAGATGAACGACGTGGCCAAGGAACTGGGGATGAAGCGCACTACGTACACCGACCCCAGCGGCTTCGACAAGACGACCGTGAGCACCGCCTCCGACCAGGTGCTGCTGGCCGAGAAGGTGATCACGAACCCGATCGTCCGGTCGATCACCACCAAGCCCAACGCCAAGATCAAGGACGGCGGGCAGATCAACAGCAACATCGACGAGCTGCTGCTCAAGCGCACCGGTGTCCTGGGCATCAAGACCGGCTCGACCACCGCGGCCGGCGGCGCCCTGATGTGGGCGGCCCGCAAGCGGTTCGGCGACGAGGAGGTGCTGATCGTCGGCACCACCATGGACCAGCACTGGAAGAAGGGCCCGGACGTCCAGGCGCTGATGTCCCTGAAGATGGCCCGGGACGTCAGCTACGGGCAGATGACCGCCGTCCAGAACGGTCTCCAGGAGGCCACCGTCGTCAAGAAGGGCCAGGTCGTCGGCTACGTGGACGACCAGCTCGGCAGCAAGACCCCGGTCGTGGCCACCAAGGACGTCAAGGGCTTCGGCTGGGGCGGGCTGAAGGCGAAGTTCACCATCGAGCCCAAGGGCCCCAAGGGTTCCAAGGGCAACGCCGTCCCGCACTCGGCCAAGGCCGGCACCGTCGTCGGCGAGCTCGTCGTCGGCACCGGGTCGGAGGCCGTGAAGGTCCCGGTGGCGCTCCAGAAGCCGCTGAGCGAGCCGTCCTTCGGCTCGAAGCTCACGCGCCTGGGCTGACCGGCGCCTTTGCGCGGACGACCGGCTCCTGGCCCGTACGAGTGGTGGGTACGGGCCGGGAGCCGTTTCACGGGGCGGGCCTTCTGGACGGCGCGTGCTAGCGTCGCGGGGCTCGCCCGCGGTCGTTCCGGGGGCGTGCGCGAAGATGGGGGAAGACCTCGGGGAGGACGGGGAGTAACCGCAGTGACCACCGTGGGCCCGACGCGGGCCGGCAAATCCGAAGAGCAGGACAGAGAAGGCGCCGCACGCACCGTGCCGGGCGCTTCTTCGCGATGGCCGGGGATCCGTGAGCTGCTCACCGGCACCGTGCCCGTCACCCTGTTCGTGGCCGCTGTGCTCCACGTCGTCTGGCGGTTCGTCTTCGCCAACAGCGGCGGTGACCTCGCCGCCCAGGACGCCTGGGCCGAGTTCGCCCTCCAGCACCCGGCCTCGGCGTACAACCTCGCCTGGTACGGCGGCATGCACCCCGTCTCGTACAGCGCGATCTCGCCGTACCTGATGGCCCAGCTCGGCGTGCGCCCGACGATGATGATCGCGGGCACCGTCTCGGCCGGGCTGATCGCCCTGCTGGTGGTGCGCAGCCGCGCGGTGCGGCGGCCGCTGTGGCCGTCCCTCTACGGCGCCTTCGCGATGGCCTGCAACGCGATCTCCGGGCGGGTGACCTTCGCGCTGGGCGTGATGTTCGGCCTGGCCGCCATCGCGATGGTCTTCGCCTGGCCGGCGCGCTGGCGCGCCGAGCGGCGGTACCGCTGGCTCCGGGGCGGCCTCGCGGCCCTGGCGGCCGCCCTCGCGACGGCGTCGAGCCCGGTCGCCGGCCTGTACGTGGGCATCGTCGCCGCCGCCCTGTGGCTGGGCAAGCGGCGGCCCGCGGCGTACGCGCTGGGGCTCACCCCGGTCGCCGTGGTCGGCCTCTCGGCGTGGCTCTTCCCGTTCTCCGGGCAGCAGCCGATGACGTTCCCGTCGACGATCCTGCCGCTGGTGATCGGGTTCTCCGGGCTGGCCTTCACGCCGAAGGAGTGGCGGATCGTCCGGATAGCGTCCGGTCTCTACGTGGTCGGCGTGCTGCTGGTCTGGCTCATCCCCTCGCAGATCGGCACCAACATCTCCCGCCTCGGCATGGTCTTCGGCGGCGTGGTCCTCCTCGCCGCGCTCCAGAGGCTGGAGACCCCGCCGCGCGCGGAGTGGCTGCGCACCGGCCGCAAGTGGACCGCGGCCGTCCTGGCCGTGGCCACGGTCACGATCTGGCAGGGCGCCAACTCCGGCGCGGACATCGTGAACACCACCCCCGCCGCCTCCTGGGCGCGCGAGCTCGCCCCGCTCGTGGACCGGCTCCAGAAGCTGGACGCCGGGCGCGGCCGGGTCGAGGTCGTCCCGGCCCGCAGCCACCGCGAGGCCTCCGCGGTCGCCCCGTACGTCAATCTGGCCCGGGGCTGGAACCGGCAGGCCGACATGAAGCGGAACCCGCTCTTCTACAAGGAGGACCTGCTCACCGCCGGCAGCTACCGCCAGTGGCTCGACCGCTGGGCGGTCCACTACGTCGTCCTGCCGACCGACGAGCCCGACCACGCCGCCGTCAAGGAGGCCGAGCTCGTCGCCAAGGGCCAGCCGTACCTGGAGCAGATCTGGTCCGACGCCAATTGGCGGCTGTACGCGGTCAAGAACCCGACGCCGCTCGCCGCGCCCCCCGCGGAGGTGCTGCGGGCCGACGCGGACGAGCTGACGATCAGCGTGAAGTCCGCCGGCCCGGTGCTCATCCGCATCCCGTACACGCCCTGGCTGGGCCTGGTGGACGAGGCCGGGAAGCCGGTCGAGCCGCCCAAGGCCGGGCCGAACGGCGAGCCGCCGGTCAACGAGCGGGGCTGTCTGACGAAGCGCGTCGACCTGGCGTCCGGGGACGAGCGGCCGGAGGACGACTGGACGGTGCTCCACGCGCCGCACGCCGGCACGTACCGGATCGGCGCGCCGTACAAGCTGCCGCGCGGCACGGGCTGCCCGGACGATCTGGCGCGGTAGCCGTTCCGTACCGGGGGCCCGTCACCCGTTCGTCCTCGCGCGGCGTGCGCCGGGTGCGGAACGCCGGTTCGCTCGTAACTGCGCGGAACCTCCCACCTGCTGCGGCACATCGGTGTGCCGCGTCCGCGCGCACGGAGGAACGAGCATGCGTACTGCACGAGTGCTGGCCGGCGCCGTCCTGACCATAGCCGTGGCCGGGCTGCCCTGCGTCCCCGCCTTCGCCGGGGACTTCGAGAAGCTGGAGATCGAACCAGGCGCCACCACCGCGGGCGCGACGGTCACGGTGAGCACCCCGGCCTGCGGCAAGCAGGGTGTGGGTACGGGGGACGCCAGCGCCGTGGGAGGACCCTCCGCGTTCGAGCTCAAGTCGAGCACCCACAAGGAAGTGGTCGTCGGCGAGTTCAAGGTCCCCGACGCGGCGAAGGCCGGCACGTACGGCATCGGGGTCAAGTGCAAGAACGGCAAGGAGGCCACGGGTGACGTGGTCGTCGGCAGCGGGTCGGCCAACGGCTCCTGGTCGACCCCCGCGCCGAGCAAACCGGCCAAGCCGGTCAGTCCCCCCGCGGGGCCGATGAAGACCGGCGCCGGCGGCACCAGCGAGGGCTCGGGTACGTCCGAGATCATCGCGGGGGCGGCGGTCCTGGCCACCGCGGCGGTCGGCGGGACGCTGTTCCTGCGCCGTCGCTCGGGCGGCGGCCGGGCCTGAGCGGCTCCGGTTCCCGGCCGTTCCGGCGGCCGGGAACCGGGCTCCGCTCCGCGGAGGACTCCGATGCCTTCCACGCGTGTCACCGCGGCGGCCCTGCTCCTGGCCGCCGGCGCGTTCACCGGCACCTGGCTCATGGACACCGGCGCCAGGGCCCCCGCGCCCCCGCCCCAGCCGTCGCCCTCGGAGGCGTTCGCCTCCCACGGCGCGCTCACCCCCCGCCACCGCGAGTCCCTGGTCCGCCCCCTGCCCCCCGCGACCCCGGTCCGCCTGCGCATACCCGAGATCCGTGTCGACGCCCCCCTGCTCGGCCTCCGCCTGCTCCCGGACGGTTCGCTGGCGACGCCGCCGGTCAAGGACCGCAACGTCGCCGGCTGGTACGAGGCGGGCACGCGCCCGGGCGCCATCGGCACGGCGGTCGTGGCGGGCCACGTCGACACCCCGGACGGCCCGGCCGTCCTCTACAACCTCGGCGCCCTGAAGAAGGGCAACTCGGTGGAGGTCCTGCGCGTCGACGGCCGGACCGCCGTCTTCACGATCGACGCGATCGAGGTGTACGGGCGGAACGACTTCCCGTCGCGGAAGGTCTACGGGGCGTCCGGACGGCCGGAGTTGAGGGTGATCACGTGCGGGGGAGGGTTCTCGGAGGAGGAGCGCGCGTATCTGGGGAACGTGGTGGTGTACGCGCATCTGACGAAGGTGACCGGCGAGCCGCGCCCCGCGCGACCGCCGGCCAGGCCCCGTCCCGAACGGCGCCGGCCCGCGCAGCGCCCTCACCGGTGACGCCGGGCTACGCCGACGCCTCCGCCGGCTCCCCCAGGACCTCCAGGATCTGCTCCCCGTACTTCGCCAGCTTGTTCTCGCCGACGCCGCTCACCGTGCCCAGGGCGTCCATGGACTCCGGCCGCAGGGTGGCGATCTCGCGGAGCGTCGCGTCGTGGAAGATGACGTAGGCGGGGACGCCCTGCTCCTTCGCCTGGGAGGCGCGCCAGGCGCGGAGGGCCTCGAAGACCGGGAGGGCTTCCTCGGGGAGGTCCGCGGGGGGCGCGTTGCGGGTCTTGCCGGAGGCGGAGCGGGCGCGGGACGGCTTCTCCGGCTCGCGGCGCATCAGGACGTCGCGGCGCCGGCCGAGGACGTCGCCGCTCGCCTCCGTCAGGACGAGCGTGCCGTACTCGCCCTCCACGGCGAGCAGGCCCAGGGCGAGCAACTGCCGTACGACCGCGCGCCATTCGGGGGCGCCGAGCTCGGTGCCGATGCCGAAGACGGTCAGCTGGTCGTGGTCGTGCTGGATGACCTTGGCGGTCTTCTTGCCGAGGAGGATGTCGATGATCTGGCCCGCGCCGAACTTCTGCCGCCGCTCGCGGGCGAGGCGGAGGACGGCGGAGAGGAACTTCTGGGCGGCGATGGTGCCGTCCCAGGTCACCGGGGGAGCGATGCAGGTGTCGCAGTTGCCGCAGGGACCGTCGGCCCGCTGGCCGAAGTAGTCCAGCAGGCGCCCGCGCCGGCACTCGACCGTCTCGCAGAGGGAGAGCATCGCGTCGAGGTGGGAGGCCAGGCGGCGGCGGTGCGCCTCGTCGCCCTCCGAGCCGTCGATCATCTTCCGCTGCTGGACGACGTCCTGGAGCCCGTAGGCCAGCCAGGCCGTGGACGGCTGGCCGTCGCGCCCGGCGCGGCCGGTCTCCTGGTAGTAGCCCTCGACGGACTTGGGCAGGTCGAGGTGGGCGACGAAGCGGACGTCCGGCTTGTCGATGCCCATGCCGAAGGCGATCGTGGCGACCATCACCACGCCGTCCTCGCGCAGGAAGCGCGACTGGTTGGCGGCGCGGACCCGGGCGTCCAGGCCCGCGTGGTAGGGGAGGGCCTCGACGCCGTGGGCCACGAGGAAGTCCGCCACGTCCTCGACGCTCTTGCGGGACAGGCAGTAGACGACGCCCGCGTCCCCCGGATGCTCGCCGTGGACCAGCTCCAGGAGCTGCTTCTTCGGGTCGTTCTTGGGGACGATCCGGTACTGGATGTTCGGCCGGTCGAAGCTCGCGACGAAGTGACGGGCGTCACCGAGCTGCAGCCGGGCGGCGATCTCCCGGCGGGTGGCCTCCGTGGCCGTCGCGGTCAGGGCGATGCGGGGGACGTCGGGCCAGCGCTCGTGCAGGGCGGAGAGCGCGAGGTAGTCGGGGCGGAAGTCGTGGCCCCACTGGGCGACGCAGTGCGCCTCGTCGATGGCGAAGACGGAGACCTTGCCCCGGTCGAGCAGGCTCATCGTCGACTCCAGGCGCAGCCGCTCCGGCGCCAGGTAGAGCACGTCCAGCTCGCCGGCGAGGAACTCGGCCTCCACCATGCGGCGCTCGTCCAGGTCCTGCGTCGAGTTCAGGAAGCCGGCCCGGACGCCCAGGGCGCGGAGCGCGTCCACCTGGTCCTGCATGAGCGCGATCAGCGGCGAGACGACCACGCCGACACCCGGTCTGACCAGCGCCGGGATCTGATAGCACAGCGACTTGCCGCCGCCCGTGGGCATCAGGACGAGCGCGTCGCCACCTGCGACGACGTGCTCGATGATCTCTTCCTGCGCCCCGCGGAACGCGTCGTAACCGAAGACGCGGCGCAGGACGCCCAGCGCCTCGCCGGCCACGCCGGGCTCAGTGGTGTCAGTGGGGTCGGCCATTCGGGCAGTGTACGAGGAACGGCCGACGCCGGTCGGGGCCTGTGGAAAACCCGGCGCTCGGTGATATCTCAGGCCACCTCTATCCCGTACTCCTGCACCAGCGCCTCCAGGCCCCCCGCGTATCCCTTGCCCCCCACGACGAAGTCCCAGTTCCCGCCGGACCGCTTCCGGAACGAGCCCAGCACCAGGGCCGTCTCGCCCGGCCGCCCGTCGGACACCTCCAGCTGCCCCAGCTCGGCGCCCGCCGCGTCCGACAGCCGGATCCGGGCGTCGGTGAAGAGGGACAGGTCGGCCTCCGGGTTGACCTCCGGGTCTATGGCCGCCGCCAGCACCAGCCGGTCCGCGGTCGCCGGCAGCGCGTCGAAGGCCACCCGCAGGGCGGCCCGGTCCCCGGACCCGGACAGCGGCTCGGTGGCGCGGACGGTGCCGTCGGGGGTGCGCGGGTTGTTGTAGAAGACGAAGTGGTCGTCGCTGAGCACCCGGGCGCCCCGGCAGACCAGGGCGCAGACGTCCAGGGCGACGCGGCCGGACCAGGACATGCCGAGCACGTTGTGTTCGGCGGGCTCCGCGACCGGGGCCGTACGCGGCTTCGCCCCGGCCGGTCCCAGCCGCCCCCGCAGCCCGTGCTGCGCCAGCAGTCCCACCAGCTCCTCGCCGGACACCAGGGTCAGCGGCTTGCCGTTGGCGAAGGCGTACGAGCCGGGGCCGAACCCCGAGGTCGTGACGAGCACGCCCTTGTTCGCCCCGGCCCCCTGCACCGTCCCGAACAGATCGCGCACCGCCGTCGGCGGGACGGTCCTGCGGTACCGCTTGACCTGCACGATGATCCGGCCGCCGCTGATCGGGTCCGGGTCGAGGGCCTCGACGTCCACCCCGCCGTCGTTGGACCGGGTCGTCATCACCGCCTGCATGCCCCGGGCCCGGAACAGCTCCGCGACCAGTGCCTCGAAGGCGACGGGGTCCATCTCGAACAGGTCCGGGTCGCCGTCCTCCCCGCCGCCGTGCGAGACCACGCCCCGGCCGACCTCGCCGGGCGTCCGCTCCGGCCGGACGGCGGTGCGCTGGTCGGGGCGGGCCGAGAGCCGTCCGCCCAGCGCGTCCGTCAGGCACTCGGGCGCGCTCACCTGCTCCAGGTGCAGCCGCCCGAACGCCGGCCGGTCCACGGTCACCGCCGCCAGCACCAGCCGGGCCCGCCGCCCGGTCGCCGGGTCGTGGTCGTCGACGAAGCCGTTGAGCACGACGGACTCCAGCGCCCCGAACTCGTCCGCCGCGAACAGCTCGCGCACCGCCAGCAGCACGCACTGGGCGAGCACGTCCCGGTACAGTGCCCGGCGCTGGGTGACCGGGCGGGCCGTCTCCTTCTCCTGGTCGGCGGTCGGCATGTACCGCACCGCCTTCACCTCCGGCACCACGTCGACGCCCGGCAGCTCCCACTCCAGGACGAGCTGGCGGGCGCCCGGGTCGTAGGCGGCGGAGATCTGGTGCGGGAACTCCTCCGGCAGGGCGGTCGAGGCGTACAGCGCGGCCGAGAAGTAGTCGACGACCGCGTCCGGATCGCCGCCGCGCAGGGCGCTCACGAGCTCCGCGACCCCCGCGTTGTGCTGCCGCACCTGCGCCAGCCGGGCGGCCGCCCACTGGTCGTACTGCTGCCGGTACGCGGCCAGTTGGTGCTGCCGCCGCGCCTCGGCGTCCCGTGCCGCGCGCAGGTCGGCCTCGTACTGCGTCCGTCTGCCGATGCCGTACCGCCCCGGGTCCGGCATCAGCGTCGGCTGCCCCAGATGCCCCGGGTCGAACGGCTCCAGCGCCTCCGGCTCCGTCAGCCGCGCCGTCGTGAACCCCGGCGCCGCGCACCCCGCCCTGAGCAGTCCCTCCAGCGCCGTGACCCGCGACTCCAGCTCCTCGGTCCGGCGCCGCGCCTCGGCCTCCCGCGCCTGCCGGTAGGCGGCCCGCCGCTCCCGGTCCAGCCGCGCGGCCTCCCGCTCCGCCGCCCGCTGCTGCCGCTCCAGCTCCCGCTGCTCCTGCACCAGCGCCCGCTGCCTGAGCTCCTGCTGCCGTTGCCGGTCCCGCTGGGCCTCGGCCCAGATGCCTATCAGCCCATTGGAGCGACGAGTCATGGCGGAATCAGCCCTCCCCCCGAGACCGCTTCCGTCCCGGACCGCGATACGTACTGGCTCCTTGACCAGCGGTGACTCGTCAACTTTAGTCGGGTACACGGACGTTTCCCCGCCCGTCCCGGGATGACGGACGATCAGGGGAGCCGGCCGGCCGCGCCGCCGGTCCTCACGCCGCGGCGGTCTCCGCCCCGTCCTCCTCCAGCAGCTTCTCCATCGGCGCCACCGCGAGGGCGCCGCCCACCACGATGCCCGCCGCGATCGCGCCCAGCAGCATCGCCGTCGAGCCCCAGGACGCCATCGTCTCCACCGGCAGCGTGTACGCGCCGATGACCCGGGCCACGCACTCCGCGAGCAGGGCCGCGCCCCAGACCAGGCTGAACGTGCGCTCGTGGCGGCGGAAGCGGGGGTCGGACACCGACAGGCGGTCCCACGCGGCGGACTTGGCGGGGCTGGCCTTGACGAGGAGGGGCTTGAGGCCGGCGGTCATCATCGGGCGGCCGCGGACCACGGACCAGAGGATGGAGAGGCCGACGAAGCTGCTGATGGCCGAGTCCTTGGCCATCATGAGGCGGACGTCACCGGTGGTGAAACTGAGGGCGATGGAGATGAGGTTGACGACCACCATCACCGTGGCCAGGGCGTTGAACGTGCGCTTGCGGACGGCGTCCGCGATCGAGTGGACCGCGGGGACCACGCTGCTGAGGGCCAGGGAGAGGACGAGGTCCAGGCCGAGGGCCGAGTGCAGGAGGTAGTAGGAGCCGAGGGGGACGGCCACGTCGAGGAGGAGGGGCTTGAGGGCCGCCAGCGGATGGGGCGCGGCGGCCGGGGCGATGGCGACCTCTGACATGTGCTGCTCCTGTGGGGCTGTTCGTTCCTGCGGCGTTCTGCGGTGCGGTAACAGCCTCTCCCGCCGTGCCCCGCACCCGGCAGAGACGGGTGTGGGAGATCCGGCGGGACAAATGTCATGGGTCGAGGAGCACGGGGAGGGTGCGGACGCTGTTGCTGATGAAGGAGGGAGAGGGGTGAGGGAGTCGAAGGGGACGGCCGGGGACAGGCGCGGGAAGCGGGCGAAGAGGGCCGGGAGGGCCACCTCCGCCTCCTGGCGGGCCAGGGCCGCGCCCACGCAGAAGTGCGCGCCGTGGCCGAAGGTCAGATGGCGCACCGGCCCGCGGGTCAGGTCGAAGTCGGCGGCCGTCTCCCCGTAACCGGTGCGGGTCGCGGCCCGCCGCCGCGTACGAGGCGAGGACGGCGTCGCCGCGCCGGATGACCTCGCCCCCCAGCGGGATGTCCTCCGTCGCGTACCGCATCGGGAAGTGGCCGACGGGCGAGTCCCGGCGCAGGGCCTCCTCGGTGACGGACGTCCAGGGGTGCTCCCCGGAGAGCACCAGGGCCAGCTGGCCGGGGTGGGTGAGCAGGGCGCGCACCGCGTTGGTGACGAGGTTGAGGGTCGTGCCGTGGCCCGCGACGAGCATGAGGAGGAGGGTGCCGATGAGCTCGTCCTCGGAGAGCCGGTCGCCGTCCTCCCGCGCGGCGATCAGGTCGCTGGTGATGTCCTCGCCGGGCCGCGCCCGCTTCTCGGCGACGAGGCCGGCGAGCAGCCCGAGCAGCCGGCGGCGGGTGGCGACGACCTCGTCGGGGCCGGTGGGCGCTGCTGGTGAGGCTGGCGGACAGGGCGCGGAACTCGTCGTAGCGCTCCGGCGGTACGCCCAGCAGGTTGCCGATGGTGCGCATGGCGAGGGTAGGCGTAGTGGAGGCGGAGGTCGACCGGTTCGGCCGGCGGGTGCCCGCCGAGGTCGTCGAGGAGGGAGCGGACGGTCGCCTCCGTGCGCGGCGCATGCCGGCGATGCGCCGGGGCGTGAATGCCTGGGAGACCAGGGCCCGCAGCCTGCGGTGGTCGGCGCCGTCGGCCGTGATCATCCCGGCGGGGGCGACGAAGTTGATGAGCGGCCAGCCCTCGGGGACGGCGCCGGACGTCAACAGGTCCCAGTGGGCGGGGTCCTTGGCGATGCGCGGGTCGGTGAGCAGGTCGCGCAGCAGGTCGTACCGGGTGATCACCCAGGCCGGTACGCCGTCGGGGAGTTCGACGCGGACGACGGGGCCGCGGGCGCGCAACGACCGTATTTCGCCGTGCAGATCGGAACCGTCGCATCGAGGCGGAACCGGAGCGTTCATCACTGACCTCCCACTGCGGTGTTCCGGGCGGTGTTCCGGGCGGTGTTCCTGACGGGGTGAGACCGTACGGGCAGCGCCGTCAGCGCGCAGCGCCCACGGCGAGGGACGGTACGTCAACTTCCTCGCGGGCACGGCGAGTCGCAGGTCGGGCAGCCGGTTGATGAGCGTGTCGACGGCCGTGTGCGCGATGAGCCGGGCCGGGTCCCGGGCGGGGCAGGTGTGCGGCCCCGCGCTGAACGCCAGGTGGGAGCGGTTGCCGGGACGATGTGCCGTCGGCCGGGCGGACGGCCGGGGTCGCGGTTGGCCGCCGCCAGCCCCAGCAGCAGCGCGTCGCCCTCGCGGATGGTGCTGTCCGCCGAAGCGCAGGTCGCGGGGTGGCGTAGCGCCGGGAAGTTCTGCACGGCGCGTCCCGCCACAGCACCTCGTCACAGGGCCGCGTCCACGGTCAGCCGGCCGCCGTGACGTGGCGCGGAAGCGACGTCGGTGAGCAGCAGCCGGACGGTGGCGGCCGTCCAGTTCGCGCGGGGCCGTTGCCCGCGACGACGATGACGGCGAGGTGGTGCAGCACCTCCTCCGGCGACAGCCCCTCGGGGTGGGCCAGCAGCCAGGAGGTGAGGTCTCGCCGGCTCGGCCCGCC
>NZ_BAAAXZ010000057.1:0-35053 GCF_039535865.1 Streptomyces thioluteus | reverse complement strand
TG
The DNA here is from genome assembly GCF_039535865.1 of Streptomyces thioluteus. Classification (NCBI taxonomy): domain Bacteria; kingdom Bacillati; phylum Actinomycetota; class Actinomycetes; order Kitasatosporales; family Streptomycetaceae; genus Streptomyces; species Streptomyces thioluteus. The sequence goes on along the minus strand of NZ_BAAAXZ010000057.1, from coordinate 35,051 downwards.
ATCTCGCACCGGAACGCCTCCAACACCGTCCAGGACATCAACCGCCGGTTCGGCGTGGGCCCGGGCGACCGCGTGCTGGCGCTGGCCCCCACCGGCTTCGACTCTGTCGGTTGTACGACATCTTCGGCATCCTCGGCGCGGGCGGCGCGATCGTCGTCCCCGAGCCCAAGCGGGCCCAACGACCCCGCGCACTGGACCGAGTTGATCGACGGTACGGGGTCACCGTCTGGGACAGCGTGCCCGCGCCGATGCGCATGTGGGTCGAGACGCTGAACCGAGGCCGCCCCCGGCAGCGGGGCGAGCCTGCGCCTCGCCCCTGCTCAGCGGCGACTGGATCCCGCTGGACCTGCCCGTCCGGCTCCGCGAGCACCTCCCGAACCTCAGGGCGATCAGCCTCGGCTTCGGTGCCACGGAGGGCTCGATCTGGTCGATCCACTACCCGATCGGCGAGGTCTCGGCCGGACTGGTCGAGCATCCCCTACGGCAAGCCGCTAGGCCAACCAGTCCTTCCACGTCCTCAACGAGTGGCTGGAACCGTGCCCCACCGGGGTGACCGGAGAGCTCTACATCGGCGGCACGGGTGTCGCCCAGGGCTACTGGGCCGACCCGGTCCGCACGGCGGAACGATTCATCACCCACCCCGCCACCGGCGAACGGCTCTACCGCACCGGCGACCTGGGCCGCTACCAGCCGGCGGGAACATCGAGATCCTCGGCCGCACCGACTTCCAGGTGAAGATCAACGGCTACCGGGTCGAGCTCGGCGAGATCGAGGCCACCTGCTGCGCCAGAGGGCGTCCGCCAGGCCCTGGTGACCGCACCGGCCCACCCGCGCACCGGCCAGCGCCAGCTCGCCGCGTACCTCGTGACCGACGGGGCCCCGCTCGACCCGGCCGCGCTCCGCGAGACGCTGGCGGGGGCACTGCCCAGCTACATGGTGCCCACCCAGTACATCCCCCTCGACGCCGTGCCGCTGACCCCCAACGGCAAGGTCGACCAGGGCGCCCTGCCCCACACCGTGGCAGGAGTCGGAGGGCACGGACGGCCGCGTCTCGCCGGCGCAACGACATCGAGGAGCGGCTCCTCGCCGTGTGGGCGAGCAGTTGGGCCACGGCGACTTCGGCATCGAGGACGGGTTCTTCGACGTCGGCGGCGACTCGCTGCACGCGGTGGGGATCATCGGCCACCTCCGCACCGAGTTCGGCATCGACGCCTCCGCCGAACAGGAGATCATCGAGGGCCTGTTCATGAACTCGACCATCGCGGACTTCGCCGAGATCATCGTCTCTCTCCAGGGGGCCGCGGCATGACCGACGCCACCTGGGACTACGTGATCGTCGGCGGCGGCTCCGCCGGCACCGTCACCGCCACCCGCCTCGCCGCCGACGGCCGGCGGCGCGTGCTCCTCCTGGTAGGGCGGCGGCGACCAGCCGTCCCCCCGGGAGAAGACCACCCGCTCGCCGACGCCAGCCGCTCATCCTGCGCGACTACAACTGGGACTACCTGGCCAACCTCCGCGGCAGCAGCCGCCTGGAGGACCTGGTGGCCGCCGGCCCCGAGGGGCGCGACCCGGGTCGCCGAGGCCGCCGCGGCCAGGATCCCGCGGGCCCTGTGGGGCCGCTTCCCCTACCAGCTGGGCAAGGTCATGGGCGGCGGCTCGGCCGTCAACGGCGCCATCGCCCTGCGCGGCCTGCCCCGCGACTTCGCGGAGTGGGTCCGCCTCGGCAACCCCGAGTGGTCCTGGGAGCACGTCCTCCCGTACTACCGGGAGATCGAGTCCGACCCGGGCATGCCCGCCGAACTCCACGGCGACGGCGGCCCGGTGCCCATCCGCCGGGTCGCGCGCGAAGGACTGCACGAGATCGACACGGCGTCTGGAACGAGTGCGTCGCGCTCGGCCTGCCCGAGCTGGACGACCTCAACGGCGGCCGGGAGGCCGGCGTCGGCGTCATCCCCAGCAACGCCGTGGACGGCGAGCGGATGGACACCGCCACCACCTACCTCTCCACCGCCCGGCACCTGCCCAACCTGGAGATCCGCACCGGCACCAAGGTCACCCGGGTCCTCTTCGAGGGCAACCGCGCGGTCGGCGTCGAGCTGCTCGCGGACGGCGAGTTGACGACGGTCCGCGCCGGCGACGTCGTCCTCAGCGCGGGCGCGGTCGGCACCCCGGTCGTCCTGATGCGCTCCGGCGTCGCCGCCGCCGGGCTGACCGAGTCCCTGGGCGTCGCGCCCGTCGTGGACCTGCCGGGCGTCGGCGAGAACCTCGTCGACCACCCCCTCCGTCGTCATCTGGTCGAAGCCCAAGCCGGGCGTGTGCACGGCGGGCCTGCCCTGGCGGACCGTCGCGTCCCGCATGTCCAGCGGCTTCGACGACGACACGGACATCCAGGTCGGCCTGCTCAACAACGTCGAGAGCTCCACGGTGCCGGGCTTCGAGAACCGGCTGGACTGGCCCCTGGTGGTGGGCGTCTCGGTGATGCTGCTCCGCCCCGCCTCGCGCGGCCGGGTCTTCCTGGAGGACGCCGACCCGCACGCCAAGCCCGTCATCGAACTGGGCCTGGGCACCGTCGAGGAGGACGTGGACCGGCTCTGCCACGGCGTCCGCAAGGCCTGGAGCATCCTGCGGAGCCCGGCGCTCGCCGACCGCTTCGAGGAGACCCAGTTCTGGACCGACAAGATGGTGGCCAACGACCGCATCCTGCGCAGCGGGGTCAGGAACATCATGAACCCCGGCTGGCACGCGGCCGGTTCGTCCCGGATGGGCCCCGCGAGCGACCCGATGGCCGTCGTGGACCAGGAGGGCCGGGTGCACGGCACGGAGAACCTGCGCGTCGTCGACGCGTCCGTCTTCCCGTCGATGCCCAGCGTGCCGACCAACCTGACCACCATCATGCTGGCCGAGCGGATCGCCGGGAGCGCGAAGTAATGAGCACGCGGCTTTACTGCTTCCCGCACGCCGGCGCCACCTCGGTGGCGTACCGGCCCTGGAAGGCCCTGGAGAACGACCGGTTGACCGTCGTCCCCGTGGACCAGCCGGGCCGCGGGACCCGCAGGAGGGAGACCCGGACCGACGACTTCCACGAGCTCGTGGAGTCGACGGCCCGGTACGTGGCCGACGATCTGCGCGGCGCCCGGGCCACGGACCCGGGCGTCCGCTGGGCCACCTTCGGGCACAGCTTCGGCGCGACGCTGAGCCTGGCCGTGGCCGCCGAGACGGAGCGCGTCCTGGGGGAGGCGCCGGTGCGCGCCTTCCTCTCGGCGGCGCTCCCGCCGGGGCTGCAGAAGCCCGACGACACGGACGCGCTCAGCGACGGACAACTGCTGGAGAAGATCGCCGCGGACGGCGGGACGGCGTCCGAGCTGCTGTCCAACGGTGCGATGAGCGCCTTCCTGGTGCGGCTGATGCGCGAGGACTACGTCGTGCGGCGGCAGTTCCCGAGGGAGGCCGCCGGCCTGCGCGTCGGCTTCCCCCTCACGCTGATCGCGGCACGGGACGACGCCTATGTGACGCCCGGGCAGATGTGGCAGTGGGGCGGGCACAGCGATGCCGACGCCCGCCGGGTGGAGATCGACGGCGGCCACTTCGCCGCCGTCCAGGACCCGGCGGCGGTCATGGCGATCGTGGGCGAGGACATCGGCGAAGGGGAGCGCTAGACATGCAGACCACCGTGTACGAGGCGCAGCACGAGGACTTCCGGCAGATGTGCCGCACGTTCCTGGCCCGCGAGGCCATCCCGTACCACGACCAGTGGGAGCGGGACGGCATCATCGGCCGCGAGCTGTGGACGAAGGCCGGGGCCGCCGGACTGCTGGGCATCGGCGTGCCCACCGAGTACGGCGGCGGCGGGGAGACCGACTTCCGCTATCCGGCCGTCCTCTCCGAGGAGTTGATCCGGGCCCGCGTCACCGCGCCCGGCTTCGTCGCCCACAACGACGTCATCGCCACCTACCTGTCCGGCCGGACGACGCCCGAGCAGCGCAAGCGCTGGCTGCCCGGGCTGTGCGCCGGCGAGCTGATCGCGGCCATCGCGATGAGCGAGCCGGACGCCGGGTCCAACGTCGCCGACATCCGTACCACGGCGGTGCGCGACGGGGACTTCTACGTCCTCAACGGGCAGAAGACCTTCATCACCAACGGCGAGAACGCCGACGTCGTCGTCGTGGCGGCCAAGACCGCGCCCCAGCGCGGCGGCCAGGGCATCAGCCTGATCGTCGTCGAGCGGGACACCCCCGGGTTCACCCGCGGCCGGCGCATGGAGAAGCTGGGCTGGACGGCCAGCGACACCTGCGAGCTGTTCTTCGACGACTGCCGGGTGCCGGCCGGCAACCTGATCGGCAAGGAGAACGTGGGGATGGCCTATCTGATGGCCGGACTCCCGCGCGAGCGGCTCAGCATCGCCACGGTGGCGGTCGCCGCGGCCGAGAAGATGCTGGCCGACACCCTGGAGTACGCCCGCGGCCGGCAGGCGTTCGGGCAGGCCATCGGGAGCTTCCAGCACAACCGCTTCCAGCTCGCCACCCTGGACACCGAGATCAGCATCGCCCGGGTCTTCCTCAACCACTGCGTCACCGAGCTCAACGCCGGGCGCCTGACGGTGGCCGACGCGGCCAAGGCCAAGTGGTGGACCACCGAGCTCCAGGTCGAGGTCGCCAACCGCTGCCTGCAACTGTACGGCGGCTACGGCTACTTGAAGGAGAGCCCGATCTCCCGCGAGTGGGCCAACAGCCGGGTCCAGACGATCTACGGCGGCACCACGGAAATCATGAAGGAACTGATCGGCCGCTCGCTCGGGCTGTGAGCGCTCCTTCGGCACCTGATCAGCAACGGAAGGGACGTACCCCCCGCATGAACCACCCCGGCGAATCCCTGCACGCGGGTACCGACGGGCTCACCGTCTCGGTCGCCACACTGGAGGAGTGGCGGCACGTGGAGGAGTGGGCCAACGGCGAGGGGTGGAACGTCGGCCTCAGCGATGTGGCCTGCTTCCACGCCACCGACCCGGACGGCTTCTTCCTCGCCCGCCTCGGCACGACCCCGGTCGCGGCGATCTCGGTCGTCAACTACTCCGACACCTATGCGTTCATGGGGCACTACCTGGTCCACCCCGACCTGCGCGGGCAGGGGCTGGGCCTGGCGACCTGGGAGGTGGCGTTCCCCCACGCGGGCAACCGGGTCATCGGCCTGGACGCCGCCCTGCCCCAGCGCACCAACTACGAGAAGCACGGCTTCCGGGCCGTCTGGGACACCGTCCGCTACGGCGGTGTCCTCACCCGCCCGGGCCGCCCGGCCGAGGGCACCGTACGGATCGGCCCCGGCCACCTGGACGCGGTCGCCGCCTACGACCGCGACTGGTGCCCCGCCGACCGCGGCGACTTCGTACGCCGCTGGCTCACGGCCCCCGGGCACGTGGGGCACGCGAGGGTGCGGAACGGCGCGGTCACCGGATACGGGGTGATCCGCCCGGCCCGGGAGGGCCACCGGATCGGCCCGCTCTTCGCCGACACCCCCGAGGACGCCGAGGCGCTCCTCGACACCCTCACCGCCGACCTCGGCCCGGGGGCGGGGCTCTCCCTCGACATGCCCGAGCCGCAGACGGCGGGCGCCGGACTCGTCCGGGCCCGGGGTCTCACCGAGCGGTTCCGCACCGTCCGGATGTACACCGGCGAGGTTCCCTGGAGCCGCGCCGGCCAGGCGTACGCGACCACCACGCTCGAACTCGGCTGACCGACGCGACACTTGAACTCAGGAGGTGCACGATGGCGGACTCCACTCCGACCATGTACGAGTGGATGGGGGGCGCCGAGGTCCTGGAGAAGCTCACCGAGGCGTTCTACGCGAAGGTGCGCAAGGACGAGATCCTCGCCCCGCTCTTCGCGCGGATGACCGACGACCACCCGCAGCACGTGGCGACGTTCCTCGGCGAGGTCTTCGGCGGCCCGGCCAAGTACACGGACGAGCACGGCGGTTACCCGCGCATGCTCTCCCGGCACATCGGCCGGCAGATCAAGCCGGAGCAGCGCAACCGCTGGGTCGAGCTGATGCGGCAGGCGGCCGACGAGGTCGAGCTGCCCCAGGACGCGGAGTTCCGCTCCGCGTTCAACGCCTACATCGAGTTCGGCTCGCGGCGCGCGATGGCCAACTCGCAGAAGGACGCCGAGCTCGGCAGCCGCGAGACCATCAAGATCTGGGGCTGGGGCGAGGCCGCCCCCGGCTCCGACTGACCGGCGGCACAGGAAAGAGGGGCCCGGCACGCTCATCGCGTGCCGGGCCCCACGGTGTTCCCGGGACCGGCCGGACGGGGGGACGGTCAGTCCCGGGAACAGGCTCTGGCGGTGTGGACGGTGGTGGCGCTCAGATAGAAGGCGTCCGGGCGCCACAGGATGCCCGTGCAGGCGTCGCCGTCCACCAGGCGCTCCAGCACCGCACGGTCCTCGGCGTCCAGCCGGTCGCCGACCCGCTCGCGCAGCCGCGTGAGATGGCCGTGCAGGTGCTCACGGGCCGGCAGGCCCAGCGGGGTCGGCAGGTCGGTGAGGAACGTCCGGGTCCCGGTCGGGATGAGCCCGGCCCGCGCGAGCATCGCGGGCCAGTCCTCGACGGTGGCGGACGCGCCGGGCAGGTCCCCGCGCATGGCGGTGAACCAGTCCTCGTCGGCGGCCTCCAGCCGGGCCTGGAGGCCCGGGCGGCCCATGCCGATGTCGCGGGGCAGGAAGCGCGGGGGCAGCCCGCGCTCGGCCACCGCCAGCACCCCGCCGCGCCGCAGCCGGGCGGCGAGGGCGTCCAGCGCCGCCTGCTGGTCGCCGAGGTGGTGGACGAGGTGGCCCGCCCAGATCACGTCCGCCGCGCCGAGCGCCTCGAACTCGCCGGGCAGCTCGGCCCGTCGGGCGGTCACCCGGCTCGCCAGGTGCCGGCGCGCGGCGCGCAGCCGGACCCGCTCCAGCACGGCGGGGTCCCGGTCCACGGCCAGGATCTCGGCCCGGGGGAAGGCCCGGGCGAGCAGACAGGTGCCGATCCCCGGCCCGCAGCCGACGTCCAGGACGCGGCCGACCGCCTCGTCCACGCCGTCCCCGGCGCAGACCAGCCCCCGCAGCCACTCCACCGTCTCCTCCAGGGAGGAGATGTGCAGCTCGGCCTCGCGCTCCAGCTGGGCGGCCGGGGCGTCGTGGTCGACGTCCCCGGAGTGGTGTGGGTTCATGGGCTGTTCCTGTTCCGGGCGGGGCGGGCGGGGATCAGCGGAGGTAGGCGGCGAGAGTCCGCTCGAGGACGGGCTTGGGGGAGGCGCCCACCCACTGCTCCTTGCGCTCGCCGTCGGCGTAGACGATGAAGGCGGGGATCGACGAGACGCCGTGCTGGATCGCGAGCGAGGGCTCGTCGTCCACGTTGACCTTGACGACGTCCAGGTGGCCCTGCTGCTCCTCGGAGAGCTGCTCGATGATGGGGGTCATCATCCGGCAGGGCGCGCACCAGGGGGCCCAGAACTGGATGAGTACGGGCGTGGTGGCCTCAAGGACGCGGGTGGGGAAGGCGTCCTCGGTGAGGGCGTCCACGGGCTTGGCCATGGGTGGTTCTCCTTGTACGGGGGTTGTACGGGGGAGGTGATGAGGTGAGCGTGATCAGGTGCGGCCGACGGATCTCCGCCGGTCCCCGGTTCGGACAGCGGGTACGAGGCGGGGCGCTTCGCCGGAGCCGGAAGACGCTTCCGGGAAATCCGGACGCGCTAGCGGACGAGGGGCTCGGCCGGGTTGCGGTAGTCCTCCAGGTCGCGGGCGATGTCGTCGGCGAGGAGGTCGTGGTTGAGGGCGAAACCGGCGGCGGAGCCCTGGCCGGCCGCGGTGACGACCTGGGCGCGCGGGTCGGCGACGTTGCCCACCGCCCAGATGCCGGGCACGCTGGTGCGGCCGGCACCGTCGGTGACCACGAAGCCCATGGCGTCCTTGTCGCAGCCCAGTCCGTCCAGCAGGGCGTCGTTGGGCACCATGCGCGGGAAGACGAACACGGCCTCGCGGGGCACCACGCGCCCCTCGGACAGCTCGACACCGCGCAGCCGGTCGTCCTCGACGACCAGCCACTTGACCTCGCCCTCGGCTATCCGGATGCGGCGGGCGGCGAGCTTCTCGCGGTCCTCGTCGGTGATCTGCATGGTGTGCGGGAAGAAGACGACGTCGTCCGACCACTGGCGCAGCAGCAGCGCGTGGTTGACCGCGTTGGGGTGGGTGCCGAGCACGCCGAAGGGCTGGTCGCGCACCTCGTAGCCGTGGCAGTACGGGCAGTGCAGCAGGTCCCGGCCCCAGCGCTCGCGCACGCCCGGGATCTCCGGCAGCTCGTCGCGCAGGCCGGTGGCCACGACGACGTGCCGGGCCTTGAGCGCCGCCCCGCCGGCCAGCTGGACGACGAACCCCTTCTCGACGCTCTCCACCTGAGCGTCGATCAGGTCCACGCCGTAACCGGCGACCTCCTTGCGGCCCACCTCCAGCAGGGCCGCGGGGGACATCCCGTCCCGGGAGAGGTAGCCCATCATCTGCTCGGCCGGGGCGTTGCGCGGCTTCCCGCCGTCGACCACGGCCACCTTGCGGCGCGAACGGCCCAGCAGCAGCGCGGTGTTCAGCCCCGCGGCGCCGCCGCCGATCACCACGACGTCGTACGTGTCCTTGCTCGTGTCGCTCACTGCGATCACCTCCGCAGGTCAGCCTGCGACCGTCACCCGGAGGTGGCAATTTTTGTTGCCGTTTTAGGAACGCCGGGTGTGCAATGACGGAATGGAGATCTCCGATGCCATCACCCGAGCCCTGACCGAGGTCGGCCCCCGTCTGAAGCGGCTGCGCATACAGCGCGGTGTGACGCTGTCGACGCTCTCCGAAGCCACCGGGATCTCCAAGAGCACCCTCTCCCGCCTGGAGTCCGGCCAGCGCCGGCCCAGCCTGGAGCTCCTGCTCCCGATCTCCCAGGCGCACCAGGTGCCCCTCGACGAACTGGTCGGCGCCCCCGAGGTCGGCGACCCCCGCATCCGCCTGAGCTCCAAGCACGTGGCGGGCAAGACGGTCATCCCGCTCACCCGCCAGCCCGGCCCCCTCCAGACCTTCAAGGTGATCATCCCGCCCGCGCTGAGCACACCTGAGCTGTGCACCCACGAGGGCTACGAGTGGTTCTTCGTCCTCGCCGGCAAGGCCCGGCTGATCCTCGCCGACCACGACATCGTCCTCGGCCCCGGCGAGGCCGCCGAGTTCGACACCCGCCTCCCGCACTGGTTCGGCAGCACGGGGGAGGGCCCGGTCGAACTCCTCAGCCTCTTCGGCCGGCAGGGCGAGCGGATGCACGTCCGGGCGAAGCCGGTGCCCGCGGCGAAGGAGGCCACGGCGTGACGGGCCCCTACGCGCGCGTCCCCACCCGCTCCGCCAGGAACGCCTCCCACGTCCGTCCGCCCGTGTCCACGTCGTCCAGCGTCAGGTTCTCGCCCGCCCGGTACGAGCGGCCGACCTTGCCGGGCATGGGGACCGGGAGGGTCGGGCGGCGCTTGCCGCGGGCGTGCAGGTGGTCGAGGGCCAGCTCGTGCAGCCCGTACAGCGTCGGGCCCGCCAGGTCGCGCACCCGGCCCGCCGGCTCGCCCAGGGCCAGTTCCACCAGCCGCGCCGCCACGTCCCGCGCGTCCACCGGCTGCCACCGCAGGCCGCCCGGCGCCGGCACGACCGGCAGCTTGGCCATCTTCTCGGCCACGGTCAGCGCCAGGTCGTGGAACTGCGCCGCCCGCAGCGTCGTCCACGGCACGCCCGACTCCTCGACGGCCCGCTCCGCGTCCCGCTTGGCGCGGAAGTACCCCAGCGGGATCCGGTCGGCGCCGATGACCGAGATGTACACCAGGTGCTCCACGCCCGCCGAGGCCGCGGCCCGCGCCAGGTTGAGGGTCGCGACGTCGTCCCCCTTGGGCCCGCCCGCGAGGTGGAGAACGGTGCCGACCCCGGCCAGCGCCGCGTCGATCCCCTCCCCCGTGAGCAGGTCGCAGGCGACATACTCGACGCCGTCCGCCGGCACGCCCCCGCGCCGGCTGAGCACCCGCACCTCGCGGCCGGCGGCCCGCAGGAGCGGGACGACGTGCCGGCCCAGGGTGCCCGTACCGCCGGTGACCAGGATGGTTGTCGACATCGCTTCTCCTAGGGTTCGTCCCGGGCCGTTCTCGAACGGCCTCTGCTGACATGACCCGCGGCACTTGAGGAATGTGACAACCGTGCACCAACGAATTCTGACCACCGAGCGGTTCGAAGAGGAGCGGCCCCGGCTGAGGGCGATCGCCTACCGGATGCTCGGCTCGGTGAGCGAGGCCGACGACGCCGTCCAGGAGACCTGGCTGCGGCTCGACCGCACCGACGCGGAGGCCGTGGAGAACCCGGGCGGCTGGCTGACGACGGTGGTGGCCCGCGTCTGCCTCAACATGCTCCGCTCGCGCGAGACCCGGCGCGAGGACCCGCTGGAGGTCCACGTCCCGGACCCGCTGATCGGCCCCGAGACGTCCGGCGCCGACCCGGAGCAGCGGGCCCTGCTGGCCGACTCCGTGGGCCTGGCCCTGCTCGTCGTCCTGGAGACCATGTCCCCGGCCGAGCGCGTCGCGTTCGTCCTGCACGACCTGTTCGCCGTGTCCTTCGACGAGATAGCCCCGCTGATCGACAAGACCCCGGCCGCGACCCGTCAGCTCGCCAGCCGCGCCCGCCGCCGCGTCCGGGACGGGGCCCCGGCCCCGGACCCCGACCTGACACGGCAGCGCGTGGCCGTCGACGCCTTCTTCGCGGCCGCCCACGACGGCGACTTCGACGCCCTCGTCGCCGTCCTGGACCCCGACGTCGTCCTCCGCGCCGACGCCGGGGCGGGCTCCCGCTTCACCACGGTCCTCAACGGCGCCCGCACGGTGGCCTCGCGGGCCCTCACCTTCGCCCGGCTCATCCCGTTCGCCCGGCCCGTCCTCGTCCACGGCACGGCCGGCGTGGCCGTCGTCGCCAACGGCCGGCCGGTGTCCGTCATGGCGTTCACCGTCACGGACGGACGGATCACGACCATCGACATCCTGGCGGACACCGACCGGCTGCGGTCACTGGACGCCGATGGTCAGATGCGGTCGGCGGCGATGAGGAGGTAGTGGAAGCTGCCTTCGCGGTAGGCGGTGAGGAAGGGGTCCTCGACGCCGGTGGCGAGGGAGGAGCGGGCGCGGAGTTCCCAGTAGGGGATGGCGGTGGGGGTGAGGTCGAGGACGGTCATGGGGACGAGGCCGTTGGCGGCCATGGCCTTGAAGTAGGCGCTGCGGGGGTGGATGTTGCAGGTGTAGTGCTCGTCGATGCGGCTCACGGCCTTGGAGCGGCCGCCGGTGACGTCGTTGGAGCAGCCGGTGATGACGACGTAGCGGCCGCCGAAGGCGAGCTGGCGGGCGTGCTCGGCGAAGAGCTCGTCCAGGTCGACGTACATGGTCGACTCGTTGTTCCAGATGCCCTGGAACTCCCCCGTGGGCAGGCCGGTGTCGAGCATGTTGCGGAAGTGGTACCGCACCCGGTCGTCGACACCGCGCTTGCGGGCCTGCTCGTTGGCGAAGTCGACCTGCGCCTGGGAGATGGACACGCCGTCGACCCGGCACCCGAACCGCGCGTTCGCCATGATGCTCGACCCGCCACGCCCGCACCCGGCGTCCAGCAACCGCTGACCGGGTGCGACGGGCCCGAGATGATCGAGGAGGACGTCGGCCTGCGCGGACTCCAGCCGGTGCAGCTCCTCGACGATCCGCGCGTCCCGCGTCGCCTCGTCACCGTCGAGCACGGACGGGTCGTAATCCCCCAGCCCGTAGTGATGGTGGTAGAGACCATCGACATCACCCAGCCGCAGATTGACCGGGTCCTTCTCGTTGTTCCAGTACTCGGCCACCGACTTCTGGTACGCAGTACGCAGAACAGGGCTGGTGACGGTGGTCACGGGGGTGGTGACGGTGGTCATGGCTGTGCTCCTCGAAACGTAGTTCACGTGGATCGGGCGGTCTTGTGGCGGGCGGCCCCGTCGTGCGGGCCGACCGCGGGGCGCCGGGGCCCGGCCCGTCAGGCCGGGGCGACCTGCACGTTCTCCAGGACGCCGAGCGCGTCGGGCACGAGGACCGCCGTCGAGAAGTAGGTGCTGACGAGGTAGGAGATGATCGCCTGCTCGTTGATGCCCATGAAGCGGACGTTGAGACCGGGCTCGTACTCGTCCGGGATGCCGGTCTGCCGCAGACCGACCACCCCCTCGTCCTCGTCCCCGAGGCGCATCGCGAGGATCGAGGTCGTGCCCTCGTCCGAGATCCGGAGCTTGCCGCACGAGAAGATCGGCACGCCCCGCCAGGAGATCCCGCGATGGCCGTTGTACTCGGCCTCGCCGAGGGCGAGTCCGCGCTTGTTGCACTCGCGGCCGAAGGCGGCGATGGCCTTCGGGTGGGCGTAGAACGCCTTGGTGGAGCGCCGCATGGTCAGCAGCTCGTCCAGGTCGTCCGGGGTGGGCGGACCGGAGTGGGTGGAGATCCGCTGGCCGTGGTCCGCGTTGTGCAGCAGGCCGAACTCGCGGTTGTTGACCAGTTCGTCCTCCTGGCGCTCGCGCAGCGCCTCGATGGTGAGGCGGAGTTGCTGCTCGACCTGGTTCATCGGGTCGTTGTAGAGGTCCGCGACCCGGCTGTGGACGCGCAGGACGGTCTGGGCGACGCTCAGCTGGTACTCGCGCGGCGAGAGCTCGTAGTCCACGAAGGTGCCCGACAGCACGGGCTCGCCCGTATGCCCGGAGGTGAGCGCGATGTCGGCCTCGCCGCGCCGGTTCCGGGGCAGGTCGCCCTCGGCCTCGCGCCGCTGGACGTGGGCCCGCAGGGGCTCGTGCTGCCCCGCGACCTCCTCGTACGAAGGGCGGGGCAGGGCCAGCAGGATGACGGAGGTCACCGCGCGCGCGGTGAACTGCCACGCGCCCGGCTCCTCCCCGACGACCTGGCCTCCGAAGAACCCTCCGTCGGTGACCAGGCCCAGCCGGGTCTCCTCGCCGTACTGGCCGGTCCCGATCCGTTCCACCTTGCCGTGGGCGATCAGGTAGATGTGGTCGGCGGGCCGCCCCGCCTCCGCGATCACCTGGCCGGGTTCGAACTCGCGCTGCTCGAAGCGACCGGCGAGCGCGCGCAGCGCGTCGGGGTCCTCGAAGCCGCGCAGCAGCGGGAGTTCACCCAGCTCGGCGGGGATGACGCGGACGGCCGCCCCCTCCTGGACGAAGGTCACCCGGCCGTCGCCGACGGTGTACGTCAGACGTCGGTTGACCCGGTACGTACCGCCGCTCACTTCCGTCCAGGGCAGGGTGCGCAGCAGCTTGCGCGAGCTGATGCCCTGCATCTGCGGAACGGTCTTGGTGGTGGTCGTGAGGTTGCGTGCAGCTTCGATTCCCAGGCTCAACTGGGCTTGTGCGGCGGACTGTTCGGGCTGCTCCGGCGTCACTGTGGTCATTCCGGGTCCTTTCCGGGGAGGCGTCGGTACGTGCGGTGCACCACGGTGCGACGTGACGTACGGAGGCCCGGTCCCAGGCGAGCGGCTGCGCGAGGCTGTCGGCGCGCAAGTCAAGCAGTGCGTAACGATGTTGGTCGAGGGCGGTGACAGGGTCAGGCGGCCCATTCCCGCCACTCGCACAAGTCCTTGCGCCCGTAGACCACTTGTCCCTCATGCGCACCAGCGGCCCGGAGCGTCCGCGCCGCGCACACGCGCCGCCGGACCCTGTCCAACGGGCCGGTGAATAAAATCGAACTGCGCCTCCTCGTGGCGGGCGTGATCGGTCAAAGGTTGGCGTGAAAACCGCCTCGGCGGCCGGGGGACGGCCCATAGGCGAAGCGGCCGGCGAACGCCGCTCCCTCCTCACGTTTCTCGTGCCTCGCAGCGAGAGCGCGCCTTTATCAGACGCATCCCGCACCCGCGGCGACCCACCGAGCATTATCAGCCACCTCGACAAAGGGCGCGAAGCCCCGGAATATGCACAGGATGCCGTCATGGCGATGCTCGATAGCGGTAGCTATCGCAGCAAAACGGACTCTCCGGCTCGGTCTCGACGGCTGGTCACGCTCCCTCCCGCGGTCTCTCCGCGGCGCAAAGACGACGGACGTCCCCGCGCCATTTCGACCAACATCATCTGACGCTGCTTCACTTGCCCGTCCGGAGCTCCCGGCCGCCCGAACCACGCGGCCGCAAGGGGCTCCCTCACCACGTGCTCGACGTACTCGACGTACACGCCCAGACGGAAGGACGGGGATGACGACCGCAGCGCACCGGCAGGTACCGGAGGAGTCGGCGGCGGGGCGGGCCCAGCTCAGTCTGGGGATCGCCGCCGCCCGGAACCTGGCCACGACCACCAAGACCGTCCCGCAGATGCAGGGCATCAGCTCGCGGTGGCTGCTGCGGACGCTGCCCTGGGTGGAGGTCAAGGGCGGTACGTACCGCGTCAACCGACGGCTCGTCTACGAGGTCGGCGACGGCCGGATCACCTTCGTCCAGGAGGGCGCCGCGGTCCGCGTCGTCCCGGCCGAGCTGGGTGAACTCCCGCTGCTGCGCGGCTTCGAGGACCCCGACGCGCTGCGCGCGCTCGCCGGTCGCTTCGAGCAGCGCGAGTACGCGCCCGGGCAGGTCGTCGCCGAGCAGGGCGGGCCCGTCGACCGGGTCCACCTGATCGCGCGCGGCAAGGTGGAGAAGCTCGGCACCGGGCAGTACGGCGCGGAGACCCGGCGCGGCGTGATCGCCGACGGAGGGTTCCTCGGCGCCGAGGTGCTGGCCGAGGAGCCGGGCACGTGGAAGTTCACGGCGCGGGCGCTCACGGCGTGCACCGTGCTCACCCTGACCCGGGACGCGTACGAGGAGACCGCCGGGCGGAGCGAGCGCCTGCGGGCCCACGTCCGACGGCGCGAGGCCGAGAAGGACCTGCCGCGGAACAAGAAGGGCGAGGCGGAGATCTCCCTCGCCTCCGGCCACACGGGCGAGCCCGTCATCCCCGGCACGTTCGTGGACTACGAGCTCTCGCCGCGCGAGTACGAACTGAGCGTCGCCCAGACCGTCCTGCGCGTCCACAGCCGGGTCGCGGACCTCTACAACGACCCGATGGACCAGGTCGAGCAGCAACTCCGGCTGACCATCGAGGCGCTGCGCGAGCGCCAGGAGTCCGAGCTCGTCAACAACCCCGAGTTCGGTCTGTTGCACAACGCCGACTACAGCCAGCGCATCTCCACCCACTCCGGTCCGCCCACCCCGGACGACATGGACGAGCTGCTGAGCATGCGGCGCGGCACCAAGGCATTCTTCGCGCACCCCCGGGCCGTCGCCGCCCTCGGCCGCGAGTGCAACAAGCGGGGGCTCGCGCTGGACAGCGCCGACGTCAACGGCAAGCCCGTGCCCGCGTGGCGGGGCGTGCCGATCCTGCCCTGCGGCAAGATCCCGGTGACCGAGCGGGGCACGTCCTCGATCCTGGCGATGCGCCTGGGCGAGGAGGACGAGGGTGTGGTCGGTCTGCGGCAGACCGGTATCCCGGACGAGTACGAGCCCGGTCTCAACGTCCGCTTCATGGGCATCAACGAGCAGGCGATCATCTCCTACCTCGTCAGCACCTACTTCTCGACGGCGGTCCTCGTGCCCGACGCGCTCGGCGTCCTGGAGAACGTCGAGGTCTTCCACTCGCCTTCGTAAGGACCCGCTCAGGGCCCTGTCCCAGGACAGGGTTCGCGAAGGACTCGTACGGACCTGTCGGACGCGTAAGGAGAACAGACCGGTGTCACTGCTGTCGCGCATGACCGCGCCCACGGCCCGGCACGACGTGGCACAGCTCGTGGCGGCGCTGCTCGCCGAGCAGCCCCGCCCCCGGGCCGTGCCCACCGGGCCGACGGGTCTGGGCACGTCCGCCGCCCGCGTCACCCCGCGGCGCGAGCCGTCCTCCGACGGCGTCCCGGAGCTCTACTGCCCGCCCGCCCTCCGGGACGACCCCGCGCTCGGCCGCGAGGTCAACGACCGGCTGGTGGACTGGGCGGGCGAGGTCGGCATCTACGAGGGCCGGCTCGACCACGTCCGCGCCGCCGACTTCGGACGGCTGATGATGTTGGCCCACCCCGACAGCGACGACCCGGACCGGCTGCTCGCGGCGGGCAAGTGCGCGCTGGCCGAGTGGGCCACGGACGACTACTACTGCGACGACGGGGCGGACCCCGAACAGCTGGGCTCGCACCTGGCCCGGCGTACGCGGCGATCGACCCGGCCCACCTCCCCCTCCGCTACGCGGCCGCGTGGCAGAAGGAGGTGCGCGAGGACCCCGTCCGCGTCGCCCTGCGCTCGGCGCTGGAGCACCTCTCCCGGTACGCCGGAGCCGTCCCAACTGGCCCGGCTGCGGCACGAGGTGGCCGTCCTCTTCGTCGCGTACGGACAGGAGGGCTCCTGGCGCTCCCGGGGCCACATGCCCACCGTCCCCGAGTATCTGGCGCACCGTCAGATCAACAGCTTCCTGCCCTGCATCGCGCTGGCCGACGCGGTGGGCGGCTACGCGCTCACCGCTGCCGAGTACGGCGATCCGCGGGTGCGCCGCGCCGTGACCATGGCGGCCACCGCCGCCACGCTCGTCAACGACCTCTACTCCATGACCAAGGAACACGGCACCTCCGGCGTGGAGTTCAACCTCCCCACCGTGATCGCCGATCGGGAGCGCTGCTCGCCGCGCGAGGGGATCGAGCGGAGCGCGGAGGTCCACGACGAGCTGGTGCGCACCTACGAGGTGGAGGCCGCGGCGCTCGCCCTCACCGGCTCGCCCCAACTGCGCCGATTCCTCGCGGGAGTGTGGGCCTGGCTCGGCGGCAACCGCGCCTGGCACAGCGGCAGCCCCCGCTACAACTCTGCCTGATCAACCTGTTTTTTCTTAGGAGCACGACAACCATGACCCCTGTTCTGCGTACTGCGTATCAGAAGTCGGTGGCCGAGTACTGGAACAACGAGAAGGACCCGGTCAATCTGCGGCTGGGTGATGTCGATGGTCTCTACCACCATCACTACGGGCTGGGGGATTACGACCCGTCCGTGCTCGACGGTGACGAGGCGACGCGGGACGCGCGGATCGTCGAGGAGCTGCACCGGCTGGAGTCCGCGCAGGCCGACGTCCTCCTCGATCATCTCGGGCCGGTGGCGGCGGGGCAGCGGTTGCTGGACGCCGGGTGCGGGCGTGGCGGGTCGAGCATCATGGCGAACGCGCGGTTCGGGTGCCGGGTCGACGGCGTGTCCATCTCCCAGGCGCAGGTCGACTTCGCCAACGAGCAGGCCCGCAAGCGCGGTGTCGACGACCGGGTGCGGTACCACTTCCGCAACATGCTCGACACCGGCCTGCCCACGGGGGAGTTCCAGGGCATCTGGAACAACGAGTCGACCATGTACGTCGACCTGGACGAGCTCTTCGCCGAGCACGCCCGCCAGCTCGCCTTCGGCGGCCGCTACGTCGTCATCACCGGCTGCTCCAACGACGTCACCGGCGGCCGCTCCAAGGCCGTGAGCCGCATCGACGAGCACTACACCTGCAAACATCCACCCCCGCAGCGCCTACTTCAAGGCCATGGCCGCCAACGGCCTCGTCCCCATGACCGTCCTCGACCTCACCCCCACCGCCATCCCCTACTGGGAACTCCGCGCCCGCTCCTCCCTCGCCACCGGCGTCGAGGACCCCTTCCTCACCGCCTACCGCGAAGGCAGCTTCCACTACCTCCTCATCGCCGCCGACCGCATCTGACATCTGACAGGTGACACACACCCGTCCGGGGCCGTGACAGCCCGGGCGTCGCGCACGGAGGATGCCTCCATGCCGTACGCACGACCCCGGACGGGGTGCGCATCGCGCACCAATCGCGCGGCGAGGGTCCCCCGCTCGTGCTCCTGGCCGGCCAGGCCAACAACCACCGGTGGTGGGACGACGTCCGCGTCGACTTCCACGCCGCCGCCCGCAGCACGATCACGCTCGACTACCGCGGCACGGGAGCGAGCGACGAGCCGGAAGGCCCGTACTCGACGCGTGAGTTCGCCCGCGACGTGATCGCCGTCCTCGACGACCTCGGCATCGACCGCGCGGGACGTCTACGGCACGTCGATGGGCGGCCGGGTGGCCCAGTGGGTGGCGGCGGATCACCCGGGCCGCGTCCGTCGCCTGGTCCTCGGCTGCACCACGCCCGGCGGCCGCCACGCCGTCGACACGGCCCCCGCCCGTGCGCCGTTCCCTGGCCGTACGGGATCCCTCCGAGGCCCGCCGGGCCCTTCTCGAACCTGATGTACACCCCGGCCTGGTCGGCCTCCCACCCCGGCCCGTACCGCACCCTCGGCGACCCGGACATGTCCGCCCGCGCCCGTGGCCGGCACCTCGTCGCGAGCCGGGAGCACGACGCGTGGGACGCGCTGCCCGGCATCACGGCCCCCACCCTGGTCCTGCACGGCACGGACGACGTCTTCAACCCGGCGGCGAACGCTCCTCTGCTCGCGGAGCGCATCCCGGGCGCCGGCCTGCGCATGATCCCCGGTGCGCGGCACGCGTACTTCGACGAATTCCGCGCCGTCGCCGGACCGCTGGTGCTGGACTTCCTCGACGGGTAGGCGACCGGCCGATCCGTTTCCTCGCCCCGGACCGGTCGTTGGACCATCCGAGTAGTTCCCACCTCCTGCCCGGCGCGAACGGAGACGCCCTCGTGCGAATGACCGACATCCAGCGCTGCGAGGTCCGCCCCGGAACGCTCGTCGAATGGACCCTCGACCCGGCGGCCGTCGGGACGGTGACGGACGTGCCGGAGGACCCCCGGCCTCCGGCGTACGTCCAGGAGTCGCACCTCAGGACGGCGCGGTCGGTGCGCGAGGACGGGCTGTTCGTACCGACCTGGCTCGGGACGGCGTTCGACCTCCCCGGCGCGGTCGATCTCGACGTGCTGCAGGAGGCGTTGAGCCGGTGGACGCTCCGGCACGAGACGCTGCGCAGCGGATTCCGCTGGTCCGGCGACGAGGTGCGCCGCTTCACGCTCGACGCCGGGTCCCTGTCGCTCCGGCGCACGGTGGTCGGTCACTTCCCGACGCGGGAGAGCTGACCGGGCACCTCCAGGACCGCTTCGACGTCGCGGCGGACGCGCTCGGCTGGCCCAACTTCCTCTACACGGCGGTCGTCCGGGACGACGGCACGAGCGTGTACATGGCCTTCGACCACAGCAACGTCGACGCGTACTCCATCCAACGCATCCCCGCCGAGGTCGACGAACTCTGCGGCGCGATCGGCGAGGGCCACGCGGAGGACCGGCCACCGGTCAGCAGCTACATCGACTTCTGCGGGATCGAGCGGGCGAACGCCGACCGGATCGACGACGACCACGCGATCGTCGCCCGCTGGCGGGAGTTCATCAACCGCTGCGACGGGAAGCTGCCGAACTTCCCCGTCGACCTCGGCCTGGACCCCAGCGGCAAGCTGCCCACCCAGAAGCTCATGCACGAGATGCTCGTGGGCCCCGACGACGCCGCCGCGTTCGAGGCGCACTGCCGCCCCTACGGAGGCAGCCTGGCCGGCGTCCTGGCCGCCACGGCGGTCACCGTCCACGGGATCGGCGGCGAGCCCGTCTACCGCACCGTCGTCCCGTTCCACACCAGGGCCAAGTCCCGATGGCTGGACTCCGTGGGCTGGTACGTCGGCGGCGCCCCGATCGAGATCCCCATGGCGGGCCTGTCCGACTTCCGGACCACCCTGGAACGCGTCCGCACCGAGCTGCGCTCCGCCATGCCCCTGACCCGCGTCCCCATCGCCCGCGTACTCCGCCTCCTCGGCACGGACTTCCGCCCGACGTCCCCCGACCTCTACTCCATCGTCTCGTTCGTCGACGCCCGCGGCGTCCCCGGCTCCGAGCGCTGGGCCGAGCGGAACGCGTTCGGCCTGATCAGGGTGTCGTACGGCGACCAGGTCTGCGCATGGATCACCAGGCTCCACGAGGGCCTGCAACTGGCGAGCCGATACCCGGACACGGAAGTCGCGTACGCGAGCATGCGGCTCTATGCGGAGCAGTTGCGGGAGGCGATCGTCTCGGTGGCGCGCAATGGCCTGGACGCCTCTCTGCGATGAGTGCCCGCGCGCTGCGACTCGGTCCGCATCCCGTCTGCCGCGTCCTGGGTGGATACGCTGGCCGCGCACCCCTTGGAGGACACTGTGACCATCGACCCCCAGCACCTCGCGCTGCTCGAAGAGGCCCAGCGGATCGCGCCCAAGGGTGTCAAAGTCGAGTACACCGACGGCACGATCATCATGCAGGCGGCGCCGACGGTGATCCACCAGCGAAACCTGTTCCATCTGCGTGTGCAGTTCGACGCACACCGGCCGGACGGCTACATGCCGACCGAGAACACCGACCTGGAATCCCCCCACGCGGCAAAGCTCCGGAATCCCGACCTCACCTACCTGCCCGAGGAGGTCATGGAGGCCGAGGGAAACACGGCACCGGCCGACGTCGCGCTCGTCGCGGTGGAGATCGTCTCCCCGTCCAACCCGGAAAACGACTGGGTGGGCAAGCTGCGGGACTACGCGGTGATGCGGATTCCGCTCTATCTCATCGTCGATGCCCGCGACTTGACGGTGACGTTGTTCTCCGAGCCCAACCACGACCGCTACCACACGCGGACCGACCGGAAATTCGGCGACACGATCCGTATCCCCGAGCCCTTCGGATTCGACCTGGATCTCTCGCGTCTGAATGCCTATACCTGACCAGGGCTCGTCCCGGGCACCGGCGATCTCCGACGTGGACAGCAGCACCGAGCCCCGTAGCCGTCCGCCGGGCGGTGGCTACGGGGCTCGGCGCCATGCGGCCTAGATGTCGAAGTACAGCTCGAACTCGTGCGGGTGCGGCCGCAGCTGCATCGGGGCGATCTCGTTCGTGCGCTTGTAGTCGATCCACGTCTCGATCAGGTCGGACGTGAAGACGCCGCCGGCCTGGAGGTACTCGTTGTCGGCCTCGAGGGCGTCGAGGACGGCGGGGAGGGAGGTCGGGACCTGGGGGACGTTGGCGTGCTCGTCGGGGGCGAGCTCGTAGAGGTCCTTGTCGATCGGCTCGGCGGGCTCGATCTTGTTCTTGACGCCGTCGAGGCCGGCCAGGAGGAGGGCCGAGAAGGCGAGGTAGGGGTTCGAGGACGGGTCGGGGGCGCGGAACTCGACGCGCTTGGCCTTCGGGTTGGAGCCCGTGATCGGGATGCGCATCGCGGCGGAGCGGTTGCGCTGCGAGTAGACCATGTTGACCGGGGCCTCGAAGCCGGGGACCAGACGGTGGTAGGAGTTCACCGTCGGGTTGGTGAAGGCGAGCAGCGAGGGGGCGTGCTTGAGGATGCCGCCGATGTAGTAGCGGGCGGTGTCCGAGAGGCCCGCGTAGCCCTGCTCGTCGTAGAAGAGCGGCTCGCCGCCGTTCCACAGGGACTGGTGGACGTGCATGCCCGAGCCGTTGTCACCGAAGATCGGCTTCGGCATGAAGGTGGCCGTCTTGTCGTTGCGCCAGGCGACGTTCTTCACGATGTACTTGAAGAGCATCAGGTCGTCGGCGGCGGCGAGCAGCGTGTTGAACTTGTAGTTGATCTCCGCCTGGCCGGCGGTGCCCACCTCGTGGTGCTGGCGCTCGACCTTGAGGCCGGCCTTGTCCAGCTCGAGGGAGATCTCCGCGCGCAGGTCGGCGAAGTGGTCGACCGGCGGGGCCGGGAAGTAGCCGCCCTTGTAACGGACCTTGTAGCCACGGTTGTTGACCTCGGAGCCGGTGTTCCAGGCGCCGGCCTCGGAGTCGATGTGGTAGAAGGACTGGTTCGCCGACGTCTCGAAACGGACGTTGTCGAAGATGTAGAACTCGGCCTCGGGGCCGAAGTACGCGGTGTCGGCGATGCCCGTGGAGGCGAGGTACGCCTCGGCCTTCTTCGCCACGTTCCGCGGGTCGCGGCTGTACTGCTCGCCGGTGATCGGGTCGTGGATGAAGAAGTTGATGTTCAGCGTCTTGTCGCGGCGGAACGGGTCCATGCGGGCGGTGGAAAGGTCGGCGCGCAGGGCCATGTCGGACTCGTGGATGGCCTGGAAGCCGCGGATCGACGAGCCGTCGAAGGCCAGCTCCTCGGCCGGGTCGAACGCCTCCGCGGGGATCGTGAAGTGCTGCATCACGCCCGGCAGGTCGCAGAAACGGACATCGACGAACTTGACGTCCTCGTCCTTGATGAACTTCTTGGCGTCGTCGCCGTTCTGGAACATCCAACCCTCCTAGCCCGGCCGCCAGCGGTCGGGGATTGCTTCGGTGGTGCTGCGGCCGACCCTAGAGAGACCGGATTTCCCGGGCATGACCCGTTTGTTTCGCCGAGGTTAACCGGGCCGCGGCCGAAACGTGATCGGAACGCGCGGCCGAAACGCGACGACGGTGGAGGTGTCCGGTCGTGATGCGGGCCACCCGGGCGGGGGGAACCGTATGCGACCCCAGTACCGTGGACGGGTGGACAAGAGGCAAGCAATCGGCTCGTGGCTCTCCGGCCCCCGCGCGGCCGCGGAGGAAATGGGTGTCGACTTTGGTTACCGGGGCCAGAGCCTCGGCCTGCCGGAGAACGGGCCGGGCTCCGTCGCCCCGTTCGGCCGGCGATTCGGAGCGATCTTCATCGACTGGGCCCTGTGCCTGCTCGTCGCGAACGGGCTGATCGCACAGGGCAACGCGCACCGGGCCGGCAACTGGGCGCTCGTCGTCTTCCTGGTGCTCAGCGTGCTCACCGTGGGGACGATCGGGTGCACGCCGGGCAAGCGGCTGCTGAGGCTGCGCGTGGTGAGCGCGGAGGGCGGCCGGCTGACGTTCCCGCGGGCGGTGCTGCGCAGCGTGCTGCTGGTGCTGGTCATCCCCGCGGTCATCTGGGACCGGGACAACCGGGGACTGCACGACCGGGCGACGAAGGCCGTCCAGGTCCGGATGTGAGAACCCGGATGTGAGACCAAGGAAATGAGTGAGGGCGGGACCGGAAAACCGGTCCCGCCCTCACTCATTTCCTTGGTCTCAGCGACCCTTCGGCATCCGCATGCCCTTGGGCATCGGACCCTTCGGGATCGGCATGTTGCTCATCAGGTCGCCCAGCGCCCGCAGCCGGTCGTTCACGACCGTCACCTGGGCGCCCGGCAGCACGCGCGGCAGCTTCAGCAAGGTGGTCCGCACCTTCTTCAGCGGCACCTGGCCCTCGCCGTCACCCACGATCACGTCGTGGACCGGAACGTCCGCGACGATGCGCGCCATCCGCTTCTTCTCGGCGGCCAGCAGGCCCTTGACCCGGTTGGGATTGCCCTCGGCCACGAGCACGATGCCGGCCTTGCCGACGGCCCGGTGCACCACGTCCTGGCTGCGGTTCAT
This sequence comes from Streptomyces thioluteus, assembly GCF_039535865.1. Classification (NCBI taxonomy): domain Bacteria; kingdom Bacillati; phylum Actinomycetota; class Actinomycetes; order Kitasatosporales; family Streptomycetaceae; genus Streptomyces; species Streptomyces thioluteus. Next base: position 11,665 of record NZ_BAAAXZ010000057.1, on the reverse strand, counting down.
CGCCACCGCGGGGGTGGTGGTCCAGCCGCGGCCGATGTTGTCCAGGACCGCCGCGGCAGCGCCCGGCTGGCCTTCCATCTGCCCGAAGGCGGCACGCTCGGCGCGGCGTCCGAAGACGATCGCCATCGCGAGGAAAGCCAGCAGGAAGCCCAGGATGCCCAGGTAGATCGGGTGGTCGATCCAGAAGCCGATAGCGAGAAGGACACCGAAGGTGACAATGCCCACAGCCGCGACGACAAGACCGACCTTGGAATCGACCTTCTTGGTCATCCTGTAGGTCAGGGCGATCTGCTTCAGTCGCCCGGGGTTCTCGGATGTTTCCTTCCTCGCCATATGGCGAAGTTTACGTGGCCCGAGGGCCCGGGGCCGCCGCGGCCTCCAGGAGGCTCTGGGCCTCCCGCCGCGCCCGGGCGCGGCGGCGGTCCTCCAGCACCGCCGACCAGGCGTTGCGCCGTGCGGTGCGCTGCCCGCCGCGCAGCAGTAGCCCCTCCAGGGCCCGCAGGGCGCCGGTGAGCGAGGGAGGGCGGACGGCGAGGGTGGAGGGCAGGGCGGAGAAGGCGCGAGCGGTCGTCGCGGGGGGCGGGCGGCGCGGCCTGCATGAGGTGTCCTCTCAGAGCGGGGGAGGGGGGTGAGAGGTGGACCGACATTCGGGGAGCGAACTGCTGTGCGTGCATACATCGTCACGCAATGGTGTTACCGGCGCGTGACCGGTTGGTCAAAACCTATGAAACGTTGACGCGGGTCTGCTCTCCGGGGAGGAGGGCAGACCCGCGTCGACGAAGCGTGGGGGATCAGGCAGCGGCCTCGCTGCGCTTCTCCATCGCCTGCTGGAAGAGCCGGCCGGCCCGGTACGAGGAGCGGACCAGCGGGCCCGACATCACACCGGCGAAGCCGATCTCGTCGGCCTCCTGCTTGAGCTCGACGAACTCCTGCGGCTTGACCCAGCGCTCCACGGGGTGGTGGCGCACGCTCGGCCGCAGGTACTGGGTGATGGTGATCAGCTCACAGCCGGCGCCGTGCAGCTCGCGCAGCGCCTCGCTGATCTCCTCGCGGGTCTCGCCCATGCCGAGGATCAGGTTCGACTTGGTGATCAGGCCGTACTCGCGGGCCTTGGTGATGACGTCGAGGGAGCGCTCGTAGCGGAAGCCGGGGCGGATGCGCTTGAAGATCCGGGGGACCGTCTCGACGTTGTGCGCGAAGACCTCGGGGCGGGAGGCGAAGACCTCCTCCAGCAGCTCCGGCACCGCGTTGAAGTCGGGGGCCAGCAGCTCGACCTTGGTGTGGCCGCCCTCACGGCCGGCGGTCTGCTGGTGGATCTGGCGCACGGTCTCGGCGTAGAGCCAGGCGCCGCCGTCCGCCAGGTCGTCGCGGGCGACGCCGGTGATCGTGGCGTAGTTGAGGTCCATCGTGACGACGGACTCGCCGACGCGGCGCGGCTCGTCGCGGTCCAGGGCCTGCGGCTTGCCGGTGTCGATCTGGCAGAAGTCGCAACGCCGGGTGCACTGGTCGCCGCCGATGAGGAACGTCGCCTCGCGGTCCTCCCAGCACTCGTAGATGTTGGGGCAGCCCGCTTCCTGGCACACCGTGTGCAGGCCCTCGCGCTTCACCAGACCCTGGAGCTCGGTGTACTCGGGGCCCATCTTCGCCCGGGTCTTGATCCACTCGGGCTTGCGCTCGATGGGGGTCTGGGCGTTCCGGACCTCAAGGCGCAGCATCTTGCGTCCGTCGGGTGCTACAGCGGACACTCCGGCTCCCTATGGCTTCGATTCTTCGGCGGACACCAGGGTACGCCCGTTCGTTCTTACGTTCTTCCGCCCGGGCAACCGATGAGATCGTGGTGGCATTCCCGGGCGCCCCCTGTTCGGTCCCGGCTCAGACGGCCCGGGGCAGGGGCTCGGTCGCCTCCAGCACCTCGCGGAGGTGCTTCTCGACCACGGGCAGGGCCTCCTCGACGGTCACCCGGCGGTCCAGCTCGTTGGAGAGCGAGGTCACCCCGGCGTCCCGGATGCCGCAGGGGACGATCCGGTCGAACCAGGTGTTGTCGGGGTCACAGTTGAGGGCGAAGCCGTGCATGGTGACGCCCTTGGCGATCCGGATGCCGATGGCCGCGAGCTTGCGGTCCTCGCCGCGCTGGCCGGCGTTGGAGGGGGCGTACTCGGGGCCGTTGAGCCGCGGGTCGAACTCCTCGTCCGCCGGGCCGGGGGCGGCCAGGTCCAGGGTCAGGCCGCCGGTGTCCGGCTTCGGCCGGTCCTCGCCGAGGACCCCAGACGCCGCTGCGCCCCTCGACCCGCGTGGTCTCCAGGCCGAACTCCGCACAGGCGCGGATCAGGGCCTCCTCCAGCCGCCGGACGTGCGCGATGACGTCCACCGGGCGTGGGAGCTTGAGGATCGGATAGCCGACGAGCTGGCCGGGGCCGTGCCAGGTGATCTTGCCGCCGCGGTCCACGTCGATGACGGGCGTCCCGTCCAGGGGGCGCTCGTTGTCCTCCGTGCGCCGTCCCGCGGTGTAGACCGCCGGGTGCTCCAGCATCAGGCAGGTGTCCGGAATCTCGTCCGCGAAGCGGGCCGCGTGCACCCGGCGCTGCTCCTGCCACGCCTCCTGGTACTCGACGGCATCCGCCCCGAAGCCCAGCCGGACAAAGCGCAGCTCACTCACGGCAGCTCCTCTTCCAGTCCTCTTCGAACGCTTTGCGGCACCTGGGTGGGTACGTCCTGCCGCACCCGGTGCCCCCGCCACTGTACGGCGGCCTCCGAAACGGCTGCGGACGAGCCCCGGACAAGATCGACTCTGGGCGCTTTTCCGTGCCTATTTGATCTGTCTCTGATCTGTCCTCACACGATCGGATGAATGCGGGGCGAAGGTGGCGTTCGGGGCGGCTGGGACCGCTAAATTCACGCCGTTCCCAGAATGGCGATCAGGGAGACCGGGCAGGTTGATGACGGAACGACCCCCCACAGCGCATTCCCAACCGCCAGCTCGCCGCGCTCATCGCGGAGGCCGGCTTCTCCAACGCGGGGCTCGCACGTCGCGTCGATCAATTAGGGCTGGAGCACGGCCTCGACCTGCGCTACGACAAGACCTCGGTCACCCGCTGGCTCCGCGGCCAGCAGCCGCGCGGCACGACCCCGGCGCTGATCGCCGAGGTCTTCACCCGGCGGCTGGGCCGGCGGCTGTCCGCGCAGGACCTCGGACTGGACGCGTGCGCCCCGGTCTACGCGGGGCTGGAATTCGCCGCGTCGCCGGCCGAGGCCATTGACATCGTCAGCGGGTTGTGGCGCAAGGACTCCGGCAGCCACACCGAACTGCGGAAGATCGCGTTCACCCCCGCGGGCCTGGTGGTCCCCAGCCGCGACTGGCTGATCGGCCGGGCCGACGACCGGGTGGCCCGCAGCACGGCCCCGCCCGCGGGTGCCGCGCCGGGCACGGCCACCGGGGAGGGCGGCCCCCGCCCGCCCGACCGGCCGCGCCCCGCCGTGCCCCGCCAGCGGGCCGAGCGGGCGCCCGGCGGCCGGGTCTCGATGGGCGACATCGCGGCCCTGCGGTCGGTCGGCGAGCTCTTCCGCACGCTGGACCACGCGTACGGCGGCGGCCACGCCCGCCAGGCCCTCGTCCGCTACCTGGAGCACGAGGCCGAGCCGATGCTCCGCGGCACGTACGGCGAGGCCACCGGGCGGCGGCTGTTCGGCGCCGCCGCCGACCTCACCCGGCTCGCCGGGTGGACGTCGTACGACATCGCCGCGCACGGCCTCGCCCAGCGGTACTACGTGCAGGCGCTGCGCCTCGCGCAGGCCGCGGGCGACCGGGCCTACGGCAGCTACGTGCTGGTGACGATGAGCCGCCAGGCGGTCTATCTGGGGCACGGGCGCGAGGCGGTGCAGCTCGCGCGGGTGGCCCAGCAGGGCGTCGGCTCCGGTGCCCCGCCGGTCGTCCAGGCCCTGCTGCACGCCATCGAGGCGCGCGGGCACGGGGTGCTCGGGGAGGTGCGGGCCTGCTCCGCGTCGCTCGCCCGCGCCGAACGGGCGCTGGAGACGGCCCGGCCGACGGACGACGTGCCGTACTGGATCCGCTTCTTCGACGAGGCGGAGCTGGCGGACGAGTTCGCCCACTGCCACCGGGACCTCCAGCAGTGGCGGGCCGCCGCGCAGCACGCCGAGCGGTCCCTCCAGCTGCGGCCGGCCGGGTACGCGCGCAGCCGGCTCTTCTGCCGCGTGGTGCTGGCCTGCGCGCGGCTCGGGCTCGGCGAGCTGGAGCAGGCGTGCCAGCTGGGCGCGGAGGCGGCGCAGGCGGCGGGCGAGATGCGCTCGGTGCGGGCCGTGGAGTACGTGCGCGAGTTCGAGCGCCGGCTGGAGCCGTACCGCGACGCGGCGGCGGTGCGGGCGTACCGGGAGAAGGTCGCCGCGCTCTGAGCGGCGCCCGGCCTCGCGCCGGGCCCAGGGCTCGGCACGTGCCGGCCCTGGGCGCCGGTCCCGGTCCGACGCGGGCTCGAACGGATGGTCCCGGCCCGGGAGTTCCCCGGGCCGGGACCATCTCGTGGGCGGGTCCTGGCCTCCGGGGCTCTCCCCAGGGGCGGGACCCTGCTGGTGGGCCGCGGCGCCGACAGGCTCGCGGAGGTCCGGTGCGGTACCGCCCCCGTAGGAGGCGCGGGGCTCTTTCGATGTGCGGCTCCGCCGCGCGGGCGCGACCGGTCACGGACGGCGCCCGCGGCCGGCAGGCCGCACATCCGGCGGAGCGCCTACGCCGCCCGGAGCGCCTCCACTCCGTACCCCGGGCGGATGCCCAGATCGCGGAGGAGCGCGTGGGCCGCCCTGCGGCCGGAGAACAGGGCGCCCTGGACGGTGCTCGTGTCGCGGTGGTCGCCGCAGACGTACAGCCCCGACAGCAGCCGCACCGGGCGGCGCACGTCGTGCGGCGCCGGCATCGCCGGGACGGCGTCCGGGTCGTGATGGGCCGCCAGCAGCTCGAAGTCGTCGGGGGACAGGCCGTGCAGCCGGGCCAGTTGGGCCCGGGCCGCCCGGTCCAGCTCGGCGACCGGCGTGGACGCGGCGGCGCCGAGCACGGTGGAGGTGATCAGGGCACGGCCGGCGGGGGCCCGGTCGGGGTCCACCTCGCTCGCCACCGTCGTGTGGGCGACGGGCCCGCCCCGGCCGCCGGTGACCACCAGGGCCGCGTCGCCGGGCGGCGGCTCGTGGGCGGTGTGGTGCAGCACCGTGACGGGGTGGAACCCGGGCAGGCGCAGGCCCGGGAGCAGTTCCGCGGCGGCCCGGGCGCCGGTGGCCACGATCACCGAACGGCAGCTGATCTCGCCGTGCCCGGCGGTGGTGACGGAGGTGATGCCGGCGGACGTGGCGTGCACCCCGGTGCGCACCGTGCCGGGCGGCAGCATCGCCGCCAGCAGGTCGGGGACCGCGCCCGCGCCGCCGGCCGGCAGACAGAGCCGTCCCCGGGCGAAGCCGCGCAGGACGAGGTCGGCGCACCGGCTGGACGTGGTGAGGTCCGGGTCGGACAGCAGGGAGGCCAGCAGCGGGCGCAGCAGGCCCTCGACCGTACGCGTCGGCAGCCCGCGGGTGGCGAGGGTGGCGGCGGTGGGGCGGTCGGGGCGGGCGAGCACCCGCTCCACGGGCAGCGCCGCGAACCGCGTCAGCGCCGCTCCCAGCCGGGCCTGGTCGAGGCCGGTGGCACGGGTGGTGCGGGCGGCGCTGGCCAGGGCCCGGGCGGTGGTCAACGCCCGCTTGGCGCCCCGGGTTTCGCCGATGCGGTGGTTGCGGCCCTCGGCGTGGACGACGACGCCGGGGACGAAGGGGCGCAGGACGAGCGGGCCGAGACCGGGAGTCCGGCGCAGGTCGGGGAACGAGGTGCTGAGCAACTGCCCGGAGCGGTCCAGGCGGAAGCCGTCGAGCAGGTCCGTGGTCATGCGCCCGCCCGGATGCGGAGCGGCTTCCAGCACGGTGACGGTGACACCGGCGTTGGTGAGCTGATGCGCCGCCGAGAGACCGGCGAGGCCGGCTCCGACGATGACGACATCGGCGTGCTGTGCGGTGTGGCGTGTGCTGCTGGCCACGTGCCCTCCCGGGGTCGGTCCGCTCGCTCGGGGGCGTGATGCCCCCAACGGGCTGCGACAATGCGCGAGTTCGCCTCGACCGTAGAGAGAAATCCGGTCAATAACAGTCGCGCACGGGAAGAGCACGGTCGCACGGCGGTCGCACGGTCACGGTGCCGTGCCCCCGTAATCATCGGGCCGAAGCGTGCCCCTCCTCGGCGAGTGCCGCGCGTACGGCGCTCTCGACATCGGGGTACGCGAACTCGAAACCGGAACCCAACAGCCGCCCGGGCAGCACCCGTTGGCTGGCCAGCACGTCCGCGGCCATGCCGCCCAGCGCGAGCCGGAGCGCCGGGGCCGGGGCGGGCAGCAGCGCCGGGCGGTGGAGCACGCGCCCCATGACGCGGGCGACTTCGCGGTTGGTGACGGGGAGGGGCGCGGTGAGATTGACGGGGCCCGAGAGCGTCCCCGTGGCGAGCGCGTGGCGCAGGGCGGCGACGTGGTCGTGCAGGGCGATGAAGCTCCAGTACTGGCGGCCGTTGCCCAGCGGGCCGCCCAGGCCCAGCCGGAACAGCGGGAAGAGCCGCTTCCAGGCGCCGCCGTGTCGGCTCACGACGAGCCCGGTGCGCGCCAGGACCGTGCGTACGCCGGCCTCCGCGGCGGGGGCGGCGGCCGCCTCCCACTCCCGGCAGACGTCGGCGAGGAAGCCCTCGCCGGACGGGGAGTCCTCGTCGAGGGCCTCGGACCCGCCGTCGCCGTAGATACCGATGGCGCTGGCGCTGACCAGGACGGCGGGCGGGGCGTCCGGCGCGGCGGCGGCTTCCGCCACCGCCTTCGCCACCGCCGTGGTGCCCAGGACGCGGCTGTCGCGGATCTCCTCGCGGTACGCGGCCGTCCAGCGGTGGTCGCCGATGCCGGCGCCCGCCAGGTGCACCACGGCCGCGCAGCCGGCCAGGGCGCGGGGGTCGAGTCGGCCGCTCAGGGGCTCCCACCGGACCTCGTCCGCACTCCGGGGCGCGCGGCGGACGAGGCGCGTGACGCGGTGGCCGTCCGCCTCCAGGGAACGGACGAGGGCGGAGCCGATGAGCCCGGACGAGCCGGTGATGGCGATGCGCATGGGGTCACCCTGTCACTTCGCGGGTCAGGACCGGGTCAGGATCTGAAGCGCTCCCAGAGGGCGGGGAAACGGCCCTCCAGGACCGCGTCGTCCTCCGGGTCGAACGGGGTGCCCTGCGGCTCCGCCGGGGCCGACGGCAGGGCCAGGTCGGGCATCCGGGCGCCGGTGAGCTGCTCGTACGCCTCGTCCGCCGCGAAACCCAGGTCCTCGCCGTCCCCGTCCGCCTCCTCGTCGAAGTCGTCGAGCAGCGTGGCGAGCCGGTCCGGGTCGTGCAGGGCGCCCTCGAAGACCTCCCGTCCCTGGCCGATCAGCCAGCAGCGGAAGTAGTCGAACGCGTCGTCGCTCGCGCCGCCGAGGATGACGGACGCCGCGCCCCACAGGTCCCACAGGTAGGCGCGGTTGTAGCGGACCTCGAAGTGCCGGGCGAAATCCAGCACGCCGTCCGGGTCGAGCCGCATCAGCCGCTCGACCAGCAGGTCGGCCTGGTCCTCGACGTCGCCGCCGGCGGCGGCCCGGGTCTCGTCGACGATCTCCCAGAACTCCGTCTCGTCCATCACGGCAACAGCATCCGCCCTGGCCCCCGGGGGCGCACGCGGAGGGGGCCGGAAGCGGCCGCTCCGAAATACCGGACAGAAGATGTCGGGTATTGCTGCGAGGGTCCTCCCGTACCGCACGGAGCAGGGAGGACGACATGAACGCACCACTGGACGGCAAGGTCGCGCTGGTCGCGGGGGCGACGCGGGGCGCGGGACGCGCCATGGCGGTGGAGCTCGGGCGCGCCGGGGCGACCGTCTACGCGACGGGGCGCACGACGCGCGCCGCGCGCAGCGAGGTCGGCCGCGCCGAGACGATCGAGGAGACGGCGGAGCTGGTGACGGCGGCGGGCGGCGGCGAGGGGATCGCCGTGCCGACCGACCATCTGGTGACCTCCGAGGTCAGGGCGCTCGTCGAACGGATCGAGCGGGAGCAGGGGCGGCTGGACGTGCTGGTCAACGACGTGTGGGGCGGTGACCACCTGCTGGAGTTCGGCAGGAAGCTGTGGGAACTGGACATCGACCGCGTGCTGCGGATGCTGCGGCTGTCGATCGACGCGCACCTCATCACCAGCCACTGCGCGCTGCCGCTGCTCGTCCGGCGGCCCGGGGGGCTGGTCGTGGAGATCACGGACGGGACGGAGGAGTTCAACCGGGCGCACTACCGGGAGCATCTGGTGCTCGACATCGCGAAGTATGGCCCGTTCCGGATGGCCTCCGGGCTGGCGGAGGAGCTGAAGGAGCACGGGGGGACGGCGGTGTGCGTCACGCCGGGCTTCCTGCGGTCCGAGGAGATGCTCGACCACTTCGGGGTGACGGAGGCGAACTGGCGGGACGCGGTCGCGAAGGAACCGCACTTCGCGATCGCGGAATCGCCCGCCTTCATCGGACGGGCGGTGGCGGCGCTGGCGGGGGATCCGGGGCGGGGGCGGTGGAACGGGCGGTCGGTGTCGAGCGGGGAGGTGGCGCGGGCGTATGGGGTGACGGATGTGGACGGTTCGCGGCCGGATGCGTTCCGGTACTTCGAGGAGGTGGTGTTCGGGGGGAGGGAGGGGTCTGTGGACGGGTACCGGTGAGGGGGTGGGGTGTTGCTCTGCCCCCGGCCCGCCCTTTCACCGTTTCCTCCGGGGCTCCGCCCCGGGGCCCGGCACCGCGCTCCGCGCGGTGAGCGATGCTCCGCGCGGTGGGTGGGGGGGGGAGCGGGGCTCCGCCCCTGCGCCCCTGGCGGGGGCTGCGCCCCCTGCACCCCGCTTCCGGGCTCTGCCTCTGGACCCCTGCCGGGGCTGCGCCCCTGGACTCCTGCCGGGGCTGCGCCCCTGGACCCTTGCCGGGGCTGCGCCCCTGGGCCCCCGTTCGGGGCTTCGCCCCGGGCCCCGCAACCGCGCTCCGCGCGGTTGTCCTCAAGCGCCGGACGGGCTGAAATGGCGCGCCCGGCACGGGCCCAGGGGGGCGAAGCCCTGGCTGGGGTCCAGGGGGCGCAGTCCCCGGTGGGGTGCAGGGGCGAAGCCCCGCGTCCGCGGCGCGCACCGCGCGCCAACGGGGTGGCGCAGGGGCGCGGCCCCTGCGGAAACGGTGAAAGGGCGGGGCGGGGAGAAACCCCTCACGGGCTCCCCGGCCCGTACAGCCGCCCCATCCGCCCCACCGCCTCCGCGAACCGCCCCCGCAATTCCCCCGGCTCCAGCACCTCCACCTCCGGCCCCAGCGCCAGCAGCTGCTCATAGGCCACGTCGAAGCCTTCGACGGCCAGCGTCACCGTGACGCGGCCGTCCGCGGCCGGCGCGCCCGCCGCGCCCAGCGCCTCCTCGCCCGAGCGGCGGTCCACGACATGCGGCAGGCGCCGGGCGCCGTCGGGCGTCAGTCGCAGCACCACCCGCTCCCGCAGCAGCGAGCGCGCGAACATCGCCGCATGTTCCTCCCAGTAGGAGGGGAGGTCGAAGGACTCGTCTCGGGGGAAACGCTCCTCCAGCGCGCTCACCGCCGTGAAGCGGTCCACCCGGTAGGAGCGGAACTCCTCGCCCGCGCGCGCGATCACGTACCAGACGCCCGCCTTCAGCACGAGCCCGTACGGCTCCAGACGGCGCTCCACCTCCGAACCGTCGCGCCGCCGGTAGCGGGCGGCGACCGGGCGGTCGTCCCAGACCGCGTCCGCGACCGCGGGCAGCAGCGGCGGCGGATCGGCCGGCCGCCACCAGCCGGGTGCGTCGAGGTGGAAGCGCTGGGCCGCGTTCGAGGGGGCGTCGCGGAGCTCGGGGAGGAGGGCCGCGGAGACCTTGAGACGGGCCGCGGAGGCCGCGTCCGCCAGACCCATCGCGTGCAGCGCGGAGGGGACGCCGGAGAGGAAGAGGGCTTCGGCCTCGTGTGCGGCCGAGGCCGGTGAGCCGGGTGCGGTAGCCGCCGACGAGGCGGTATCCGCCGGAGCGGCCGCGGTCGGCGTAGACGGGGACGCCCGCCTCGGAGAGGGCGAGGACGTCCCGGGCGACGGTGCGCTCGGAGACCTCCAGCCGCCGCGCCAGCTCGGCGCCCGTCATCAGCGGACGGGACTGGAGCAGCAGGACCAGTTTGATCAGGCGGGGCCGCACGCATGCGGTCCAGCATGACAGGGGCCGACGACAGGAACCCGTGCGCCCAGCCAGGGCACGGCGGCGTACGGGACCTGTCGTCACCACTGGGCCGCTCCGCGACACAGGACAGGGCGGCGCGGGCGGCTCCGCGGAGACGATACGCCCCGATCGATGATCGATCAACCGGGGCGGAGGATTCCTCAGTCGGGAAGCCGGGGGGCGCAGCCCAGGACGTGGGTGCGGAGCAGCTCCCCGATGTGCGGATCGCGGCGGCGGAACGCGGCGACGATCTCCGCGTGGTCCTCCGCGTGCGGCCGCGGCTCGGGGCTGAGCCAGCGGATGGACAGCGTGGTCCACACCTCGATGCCCAGCGACTCCCAGGTGTGCAGCAGGACGGAGTTCCGCGAGGCCAGGACGATCTCGCGGTGGAAGGCGACGGTGTGCCGCACCTGGGCCTCGCGGTCGCCGAGCCGGTCCGCCTCGTAGAGCGGCGCCACCTCGCGGTCGAGCGCGGAGGCGTCCTCGGCCAGGGCGTCGGCGGCCAGTTCGGCGGCCACCCGCTCCAGGCCGGCCCGCACCGGGTAGCTCTCCTTGAGGTCGGCCGCGGTCAGTTCGCGGACCCGGACGCCCTTGTTGGGGGCGGACTCGATCAGCCGCAGGGATTCCAGCTCCCGCAGCGCCTCGCGCACCGGTGTCTGGCTGACCAGCAGCTCGGAGGCGATCCGCCGTTCCACGATCCGCTCGCCCGGCTGCCAGCGGCCGCTGACGATCCCCTCCAGGATGTGCTCGCGGATCTGTTCACGCAGCGAGTGGACGACGGGTGGTGACATGGGGGCGCTCCTCGGCGGCCGGGTGGATCGCAGCCATTATCCCGGTGGACGGAGGGGGACAAAGGGCGCGGCCCCGGCTCGTACGGATACGAGCCGGGGCCGCGCCCTCGTGCGAGGCGGAGGAGCCGGTCAGAGACCGATCTCGGTCTCGAACTCGGCGGCCTCCAGGATCGCCTTGACCGTCGTCAGGTAACGGGCCGCGTCGGCGCCGTCCACCAGGCGGTGGTCGTAGGAGAGCGTCACGTACGTCATGTCGCGGACGCCGATGGTGGTGCCCTCCTCGGTCTCGATGACCACCGGGCGCTTGACGGTGGCGCCGATGCCGAGGATCGCGACCTGGTTCGGGGGCACGATGACCGTGTCGAACAGCGCACCGCGCGAGCCGGTGTTGCTGATCGTGAAGGTCGCGCCGGACATCTCGTCCGGGCTGATCTTGCCCGTGCGGACCTTGCCCGCCAGCTCCGCCGTCTTCTTGGCGACGCCCGCGATGTTGAGGTCACCCGCACCCTTGATGACCGGGGTCATCAGGCCCTTCTCCGAGTCGACGGCGATGCCGACGTTCTCGGAGTCGAAGTAGGTGATGGTG
>NZ_BAAAXZ010000056.1:0-22294 GCF_039535865.1 Streptomyces thioluteus | reverse complement strand
GGACGGCCGGTCCCAGACAGCTCCTTCGTCAGATTCAGCACCGTATCGATGCTGTACTTCACGAAGGAGGCAGCGGCTTCCATGTGCCCTACCGCGATCCGGGACGACCCCTCAGAACAGGCTAGGAGTGCAGCCACACGCCATGTCTGCTCTGCTGAACGGGAAACGTAAACACTCTGGTTCTTCGGCAGACTCTTGATCAAGACCTTCTCGGCCCGACGCATGACCCAATAAATGTGGTCGGCAGCGGATGTGAAAGTCATGACACGGTCTGCCTCACGCACCCATTTGTACGCCCTCACAAGGTCCCCTGTGTTCACGAGAGGCACTGTTCGCCTTCTGAGCAAAGGAACATCGGACAGCGCTACGGGCAGGAAGCGGTTATAAGAGCCGCCTGCCGCTTCTTTGAGCGAAACCATGGTTTGCCAGTCTTCAGGCGTGATGTGCGTATGGAAGACTACGCGCGGATTCGGCACCACCTTGGGTTGATGGTTAGGGCCTTTCCGTGTCGTGTTATTCCGCAGCGTCTCGCAGTCCCATGCCTGCCGGATCTTCGGCCCGTACGACCGATCCCGGGCCACCGTCTCAAGAGTCTCCTTCCACTCCTGCTCAATGATCAGGGCACGAGTGTCCGGCACCCCAGATGCTTCCTGGGTTATCTCCATCTGCTCATGCAGATGGTCAACCAGTGCGGCCCCTGACGTGATCCCGGATGTTTCGCGCATCATGAGTTCAAGTCCTACGGACTCGTTCATAATGTGCCGGAAGCGTGAAGGGCAACGTTTTTACCCACACCTGTCCCGGCAACAAGAACTGTCGAGACAAGAGGCGAACGCTTCTTGGACTCGTCTAGGAATACCCGGTCACTGACTGCCATCGACCACATGGACAGAGCCGCCGCGTAGATGCCGATCGGATCCGTTTCTGTGAACGGGGCAACAGCTTTCACCGCTTCCCCGATAGGCCCGTAGAAGACGACTTCCCGGTTTCCCGTCATGGTTCTTCTCCATCAATCATGGCAACCTTAGTGAAAGCTTCCATGAACCACTCCCAATACTGTTGGGCGTGAGTGCCACAGAGTCCCACTTCGGCCACGCTGCCGAAGGTCACTCCTACGAGCCCCACGGCAGTGGACACGGTTCCCTCCAAAGCGCAGGGCCCGCATTTCATGACCTATCTCCTTTTCTCTCTCGCATCCTCATTCTGAGAATGCATGGCAGCACACTCCCGCCATGCGGGAGTGCACCACTATGCGCACTCAGATCGTGTGACCACAGAGCATGTCAGTCCTACACCACTCCTCTAAGGGAACCTGACACGAAATCTCTTCTTGGCTAATCTCTCGCGCATGCTCCCGAACCCACTCGATGTGTTCCTCACAGACATGCCATATCGTCGGTAGTGAGTTCGGATCGAATGGACCGTCACTCGTCGTCTCAATGTGATACTCGGCCGGAACATCGTGAAACGACTTCATCAGTTCGGACTCCACGTCCCATGCCTCACAGCGCACTATCACAGCATTTCCCTTTCTCTCGTGGCCTTGTGGCCACAGGGCCTCTCCCCGGAATCGAACCAGGGACTAACCACCAGGGAGGCCGCCCACTCATTGAGAGTGAATCCAAAGCAACTCAAATCCCAGCACCAATGCCTAAGCATCCTGCGGGAATCACGATGCTCGGCCGGATCTGAACAATCCACGCCGCTGCGAGAAACCCGGCTAACGCCACGACATCCACCAGTGCAGACCCGTAGGAACCTGTACGCACGAGATCAACGAATGCCAGCGGCCCGTAATACCCGCACACGGCACCAAGGGCCAGACAGGCGATGAAAGCTACGGCTTTACCCATACGCCCAACGCCCTTCTACCAAAAACGCCATACTGCAAGATCGTGTCAGCGTGATAGGTCCCTTGAAGGGATTGCAGGGCATACCGTGCTTCCTTCGAGTCATCTGATAGGAGCAGACGCAGAGACAGTGAAGCCTCCCGCGTCTGCCGGCATCAGATGCTCAGCAGCCCGCAGAATCGTCCGCACATCCCCGGCCTCTACAACATGACCGATCAGCCACTCACGATCCATCATCGGGATTCAGAGCACGTAGAAGCGCATACCAACCTCGTGCGCATCCTCGTGTATTTCCAACCACGACAGCGCCACCAAGGTTGATCCGCCGCTTCACTAAGGGAATCCTCAACAGCATGAGCATCACTGAGGCGAATGTCTGCGGTTGCCCCGGGGCAAGTGGTATCAGGCTCATTCAATCCATGTTCGCTGTGGCAGGGCCATCGAAGAACGCATCCCATGTGATCGAAAAACCCCTCACTGAGTAACAATTGGCTTTCCAAAATCGGTCCAGGAAGCTCCGGTTCATCCGGGTCGCCATCACCTCTCGGGGTAACTTCATCCGGCGCGCAGTCACGACTTTCATCAGTGAAGAACGTGTATCGGGCGCGCGCTCGGGAGACCAAATCCCACCGCGCGCTTCCAATTGATGGAAACAAATCCGTACGCGCCTTTCGATTACATGCTCGTTGCGACAGCCCATGATGTTCTCCTCTTCCTCCTCTGTAGTGGCCTATGGCACAGTGCCCCGACGGAGGAACGCGAACTCCGCATAGCCCAACCCGCAAAGGGCCGAGGCTCCAACTCAACTCACTCTACAGGTTCCATCACGCAGTACCACCACCGCGTCACGCCCCAATAGGCTACTACAACAACGTCCAAGAATGCGAGTCCAGTGGTCGTCGAATCCTGCATTGGCACCCATATCTGTGAACCGGATAGATGACCCATACGCCTCTGCACACGATTGCCCCCAACGATGTCTACAGCATTGTTCGGGAACAGACCCGTCGAGAATGCTGTATCCGATGACAATTCCCGTACCTGCATCCTCTGCCCCTCTTAGCGCGCTGTCACACACACATGGCTTCCCTCTCAATCCCTCACCTGGCCTCGCCGTACCTGACAGGCCATGACGGCCCCGACAATGCGGGGACCGACCCAAAAGCCTACGTCAGAACTCAATCTCACAGAAATCCTCCAGTGCACACGCCCTCACAGCCGCACTCATTGACACACCAGCAAGCTCCACGCTGGATAGAAAACTGCTTACGCTCCCCGTGGCGTACTTGCCCCCACGTGAATTACGACCTAAGACACATGTTTACTAGGGGCTCTATCACTCGGCGCCTCAAACGTATATCCGACTCGACACTCTTAAGTGACGCCGAACCAGAAGGCACGTGATAGAAAAGGCCTGGCATTGACAGCGGGGGGGGGAAAAAAAAAAACCCCCCCCCCTATAGAAGCTCTCGACGTCCCAAAGGGCATACGTCGTAGCCCGCCCCTTTGTGTCGCAAATTCACCTTAACTCCGAAAACCCTCCTTACTCATGACTGCCACCTCAGTACGGGGAGTCATCTCCGCAGACACCCCCGAAGGGGCGTTTCGGCTAATGACCATTCAGATCCGCGTTAATGCTTCCCCTCCCATTTAGGCAGGGGGAAGCCACAGCACGGCCGGCCTCATCAACAAGCCCCGCATGCTCACGACGTCGAAACAACGCCCACCCATAAGGCCGTTTTGGTCGCCAGCGCACCGCCGTGGCCACAACCTGGCAACCGGGATCTTCAGGAGAGTCTTCAATGGAAGAAAATGAAAAATCACTTTTGATTCCAGGGAATCCCATCGCCACACGGCAGTCTCCCAGCACGAGTCAAGAAACACAGTTCTATGGACTCCGGACCCATATGGCCACTCCAGCATAGCGATCACGCGGCGCCACCGACATCGACCGCACCTCGTAGGCGGCCGAAGGACATCCAGCCTCCAATCAGTCGAATACAACGCGATCACGTCAACATCTCCTTTTCTCTATGGCCTGCCATCTTCAGTACGGGGAAGCCATCTCCCGCAGACGCCCCCGAAGGGGCGTTTCGGCTGTACACGCTTAACCTTCAAGGTAAAAAAATAAGCCTCGCCTAATCGCTCAGTAGCTTTCGACCTGCACCCGAGGCGCGGACCAACAATCCATCGCTCTATCGGCTCGCCAGACAGCGCCCACTTGCGACCACGCCTCTCGCACCCATAAACATCCAGATAGCAAGACTCCCGATCCACAAGAGGGTAGATAATGGCCCCCACTTCCTCACCAACAGAAGCTGTGCCACTCTCATCGAAAAGCACTTTCCTTGCGAAATCATCATGCGGCGAGCCACCAGGCTCCAGGCGTCCTACCAGAGCCCTCTTAGCGGCACCCTTTGTAGGCCAAGACTCCATGTCATCAAACATTCTGCCCAGCCCATAGCCGATACCTCCATGCCACACTCCGAATACTCGACTCACAACATCTCCTCTCATCAGTCTCCCCAAGGCATTACACCCAACAGACCATGACAGCCTGCAAGGGCAGCAAGAAGGACAGGACTCACACATGGGCACGACTCATGGCAAGCCGACACCCGCCCTATCCCCCAAGCTGCGCCGAAGCACAAAGAGAGAAAGAAAGAAAATTGGAGAAAGTTCGCAGGCTTGAAAGCACATAGTCACGACACAAGCGCCGTGCCTACGACCTAATAGCGGCACGCACCCCACTCAAAGGGTAAGACCTCACCACTACCGGTTTCGCAGGCAAAAGTCACCCACCCACGAACATAGCTACACTCTTCAGTTAACAAACAACGCCGCTTCCTTCGATTCACCCGTGATTTGATTAACCTAAGCGACCCACCATTGACGCAGTGGTTCAGGCTCTACACACGGTCAGCCTCCGTAGCGAATATTCGGTTATCTCGCCATGCGGAACCAAGCTTCCTCCTCAGCCTTTCGGCTTCGGTTTCCGCCGGTCCCTCTTGGCGACAAGGAAAAACTAACACGATCGAGGGACCCGTGTACACACTTAACCTTGCCCTCTCGGCTACTTTTTCGGAAGCCACCCAGCGGCCACCTAAGGCTCGAAAAAGTGCAGCGGCATAGCCATGCACCACCCCAATACCAAAGGCTCTCAGAGGGGGCACTGAAGCCCTGCAAAGGGTATAGCCACTCTCCATCCAGAACCCCGGCACCACACATTCCCTAGATAGGGATCGCCCACCAAACTCCCTGACGCCGGCATCCCAACCATCTACCTATCCAACTCAATGCCGGCATCCCACTAGGCTAGATAGTTGAATAAAGCAACAATGCGTGCAAAGAATAGTTGAGTAGACACACCATGAGGTAGGGGTAATGTTTAGATGTGTAAGAGGGAACCGCCACCCGAGGCCCACCCTCCGACACTGTACGCATCTGGTGACCTGGTGTGACTGACGCCTTACTCAATTCCCTAGGCCGCGTCTACTTTACTCATTTAACGCCCAACAGGCGCGGCGCAAAACGAAGAAGGCCCCTGCTGCACTCCAGGGGCCTTCTTTTCAGGGACTGTACTAATTCCGCACACCTTCAGTCGCCCGTCAGCTGCGAAAGCTGCGCCAGAACCTCTGAATGCTGCTGCTCCGCCTCGGGCTCCGTCTGTGCCCATTGCGCCCGCGTCCTGAAGGTCTTGCCGCCGTCATGCGACACCCCCGATGCATACATCACTCCTACAGGACTGCCGGCCACGCCTTCCCACACAGTGCGAATAATGAGGTCTCCGTCCCGTGTCTCAGCCACAACTCGGTAACCCTTGTCCTCCCAGAGTTGCCCCCAACGCTCCACGCTGATGCTTGTGCCCTGCCTGTCCTTGTACATCGAGACGTTGTCGTCCCCCATCAGTCAACCTCTTTCGCATATGACACGACCCCCCCGATGGTGTCGAGGGGGCGTGAGGTGTCTTAGCTATTGGCCTTCATGTAGGCCTCTCGGATCCCGGCAGGGACTCGACCACGGTCGTTCACTTCGTGGCCGTTTTCCTTGGCCCATGCGCGGATCTTGGCGGTCTCGTCGGAGCGGTTCGCGGGGCCGCGGCCGGCGGAGCGCGTCTGTCCTGTGGCCTTCGCCTTCCGGCCGTTCCTGACATACGGGCGAAGGCCTTCAAACAGCTCGGTGAAGTTCGCCGCGTTCAAGTCGATTTCGTATTGCTTGCCGTCAAGCATGAGCGTATGAGTCTGGACGTCCTCAGATGCCTCACCAGTGAGGTCGTCCACGAAAGTGGTGATGATTCTCTGTGCCATGCCGCGATTGTAGTCACAAGATGAATGTGCGTGGGCACTTTCTGATCGTGCCAGAGCCAGAGGACTTCGGACCATCGTGAGGCATCCCTCTGGGCACTGGCAAAAAGCGTCAATCTTGACGACCGTCACGAGGAAGGCCCGGTTGTGCCAGGACTGGACCCCGTGCGTCAGCTCGGCTGGGTGTCATCGACGAAGCCTCTGCGGCCGCGGGTCGGCTGGCCTGAGCTCTACCCGGACTTGACCGCGCTGTTGAAGGCGCGGGCCGCACAGCTCGAAGAGGGTTGTTCGGACTGATCGGCCCTGTTGACGTCAACCTCGCGTCAGTGGCATGGCAGTTCGAGCCCTGACAATCTCTGGGACCCGGTGCACGGTGGCGGGTACGTTCAGGATGAGCGACGTTCGAACGGAGTGATCACACATGCGGTGGAGCGACTACAGCAACGGGCAGCGCATCAAGATCCTGCGCGGCAAGCAGCTCTCGCAGCAGGAGCTAGCCAACCAAACTGGGCTGTCCATGCCCACGATCCGTGCCGCGGAGCAGGACCGCCGCATGTCTCTGTCAACGCTGGTGAAGATCGCTAACGCTCTAGGGGTCGATGCCTCAATCATCCTCGGGCAACAGGCTCCACGGCGGGCGATGGAAACCGATGACCGCAAGACGCTTCGAGCTATCTCACTGTGTGTTCACGAGGACGGCCGGCGGGTTCCTTCCTGACGAAGCAGAGCCGGTGACCCTCCAGGAGCTCCGACAGTCCACCGCGCACGCCTGGAAGCTCTATTGGGCGGGGAACTACAGGGAGCTGGGCGCGATCCTCGGCCCCCTACTGGTCGATGCCGCCGTAACAGCCCGAGCGCTTGACGGTGACCGTGCCAGCGTGGCGCTGGGGGCGCTGTCAGACGGCTACCAGATCGCCGCATGCATCGGGAACCTGTTCGCTGCCCGCGACCTCGCGTACGCCGCTGTCGGCCACGCGCGTTCCGCAGCACAAGCGGCCGGCGACCCCCTACGGACCGCCCGTGTCGATTCCGCGCGCTCCTGGATCTACCTCCGAGACGGCCGTCTCCAACGGTCGATGGAGGTCGCGGTGAAGGCCGCGACCGATGTCGAACCCTCGTACTCCGATGCCACACCGGAGCGCCTCACCGTGTACGGCAATCTCCTCAACCACTGCGCCGTCACATCAGCCCGCCTTGACGATGACACCGACCGCACTGGTGACTTCCTCTCCCAACTCCACGCGGTTGGAGCTCGCTTGGGCCGCGAACGCGACTTCCACGGTGCGCGCTGCGGGCCGATCACCGCGCTGACCCAGGCCGTAGGGATCAACGTCACCACGGGGGAAACCGGCAAGGCGCTTCGGCTGATCGAAGGCGTCGCGAGGGAGCCCAACCGACTGGAGCAGTTGGCGGACGCCGCGCGCAATCGCTACCTACTTGACGTCGCGATGGCGCAGGCTGATGCCCGGATGTACGACAGTGCACTAGACACCCTGGAGGGCGTGCTACGGGGGTCCCCGCAGTGGGCTCGGCACCAAGCGCTCCCCACGGTGATCATGCAGAAGATCGGGCCAGCCCACACAGCTCGTCTCCGGAACGTATCAAGCGTGCTCGGCGCTCCGGCCGTCCCGGTGGACGGCTTCTCCGCAGCAACAACGAAGTCAGTCCTATGAGTTGGCATATGCCAACCGTTTCGTAGCGGGGGTGATACGCCGCGTAACACTTGGGAGGCTCCGCACCCATCCAGTGTTGCGCCGCGTATCACTCGCAGGTCCGCGAATCTCAGGAGTGATACGCCTCGTTTCTTCCCGACCAAACCCCCTGCGCGGCACGGTATGGCGCATGAATCAGTCGCCCTACACGGCTCGCCGCCGCAACATCGCGAACGCGTCCAGCGGCTTCCCCGAGCGGGTGAACGTCGTCGCCTACGCCCTCGTTCACGACAGCAGCAGCCCTGATGCCGTGCTGAGCCACCTCCGAGCACAGGCCGAGGCTCGCGATTGGATCGTGCACAGCACGTTCTTCGACGTCGCCGACATCACGAGCAACCGGACCGATCGGCAGTTCTGGCCGAAGGTCGAGCGCCTGCTCCAGGATCGGGATGTCACCGGCCTCGTGGCTCGGTGCGAGGACGAGATCGCCTTTTATCCCCCGAGCAAGGAACAGTTCCGGGGTTGGCTGTTGGAGCGGCCGGCGTTCGTCGAGTACGTGGGTGAGCCGCCGTCCAGGACTGTTCGATGACGGTCAGCATGACCCCCCGAGAGGGGAACTGGGCCGTGGACACCCGGAACGGCCAGTTGGGTCGGGTGGTGAAGAAGCGTTGGCGCGGCGTCGAGCTCTGCCCGCCCGACGGCGGGGACGCCTGGGATTGCCCGGACGACAGGGTCCGGATCGCCACCAAGTCCGAGCTCCAGAAGGCTGGACTCTGGAGGTCCAAATGACGGTCTCCGAACGTGATGTCGGGAAGTGGGTCCGCGCCAACTCGGGTCACGAAGGAGTCCTCAAGGACGTGATGCGCGACTGGGAGGACCCGCACGCCCCGCACTGGGAACGACGACGCCGGTTCGACGCGGCGTTCATCCGGCCCCCGCGGGGCGGCGTGGAACGAATCGTGCCGGTGGACACGGTCACGGTGGTCAAACAGGTCCCGTCGTCCGACGGCCGCGGGCGTCTGCGTTGACAACTACGACGTGGGAGGCGCTGGCCCCGCCCGGAATGACGGTCCTCCAGATTCCCCCGATGCGAATCCAGTTGGGCGACCTTTTCCACCTCGATGGCGACTGGTGGCCGGTGATCGATATGCGGGCCGATCTCGGATGGGACGAGTACAAGACCCTCATATTCCGTGGCCGCCGCCCGGTGACGGTGTCCGGGCTCGTACCGGTCGCTCGACCGAGCCGCTTGAAGGAGCCTCCGAGGGGGGCCAAGGCCCGATGATGACGCGCATCGTCACGTTCCCACCGCTGGAAGCCGGCTGCGAGACATGCCGAGCACAGGGCCAGGAGATCATCACCGCCCTGTTCGACGGTGCGGTGCCCACGGCGCGCAGGGCATGCCAGACGCTCACCAACCACCTGTTGCAGGCCCACGGGTACGTGGTCCCGCCGGCGCCCATCCCGGAAGGTGCTGCCCCGGCCAAGGGGGATCGGCCGCTGTTCCGGCCCGATTGTCTGGTCTGCACCCTCAATATCCGCTCGCATTTTTCCGCATCAGTGCAGGGCAACCTGGGATACGCCAAGGTCATGCAGCGGCTCCAGGCCCAGCACTGCCTGACCATGCACGGGGAGGCTCCGTGAGGATCAAGATCGGGCAGCGCCACCTGGTGGTTGAGGGGTGTGGGACGGTGCTCGCCGTCCTGGTCCTCGCCGTATCGCTCCTCTTCTTGCTGTGGGCCCTATTCAGCGTCGCGACCGCTTCAGATCACCTGTATTCGGCGCCGCGCCCTACGGCGCGCATCGACCTGAACCGGAACCTGATATGAAATCCATTCCTCGCTTCCAGCGCAGCCGCGCCGAGATCGAACAGGCCAAACAGGCTGCGATGAACGACTGGCCGGCGGTGGTCAAGGCATACCGTGAGGGTGACTCGCTCCAGCGCCTCGAAGTTCGCTACCGAGTTCCCAAGGACTGGCTGCGCGCGCAGCTCCTCGACTCGGGCGTGGGGATCCGTGCGCGCATCGATCGCCCCCGTCTCCCCACGCCGGGGCAGCAGGCCGTGTTGGATGCCTGGCCGGAGGTCCGCGCGTCATATGTGAAGGGCCTGTCCATCAAGGCGATCCACCGCAAGTACCGCTGCGGGGAAGCCTGGTTGCGCGACCGCTTGTTGAAGGACGGCGTACACGTGCGGGGGCAGGCGGAGGCGTACGCCCTGTACAACGACCCCGGCCGAGGGGGCGACGGCCCGTGCTGACTGCGGCCCGCAGCGGCAGCGGGGGCCACTGCCGGTTCTGCCTGGTGAAGATCAACGCTCTCCGGGATGCCCGACGGCGCGGCGACGACCGCGCCCAGGAGCTGCATGCGGCGGACCTGGCCCAGCACCGGGCGACCGCGCACCGGGTGGTGCGGTGGTGAGCCGGCCTCGTGCTGGCCGGTCCGACTGGCGGGGCGCCGCAGGGGGGCTGCTGTTCGTCGGCGGTCTGGTCGTCGTTGGCGTGGCCGTCCTCTGGCTCGCGGTGCACGGAGCAGTGCACCGCCCCTGGACCCCTGCCTCTCTGCGAATCCAACATCACCTGGTCCCCCCTGGTTGTGTGCCGGATTCCTCCGTCAGAGGGGCAGGTCCCTGCCCGGTCGGCCCACTACCCCGCCGGCCGACCGGGCACCCCCTTCTGACTGCACGTGGACCCGGAGGTGATTGCCCCATGCCTGCCAAGGATCTCCCTCTGCTCCGTCGGGACTGCCCGACGTGCCCGGGAAACGGGCGCGTGATCTGGACCACTGAACAGCTTGGTCAATTCGAGATCGCCGAGGGTGCACGCGAGCTTCAGAAGCGGCATCTCGTAGAAGACCACGGGATCACCGAGGTCACTCTGTAGGCCCGCCCGCCACGGGGGAGCGGGCGAGCAAGCTTCCTTGCCGAGTTCACACATCGATTGCCACGACAGGGACAGACCGTATGGCCACTACTCCTGCACCGGGGCACCCCATCAGGTCCTGCGTGCTGATCACTAACCCCCAGGGGCATGCGCTCGTTGTTACTCCTGCGAAGCAGGACGCACCGTGGATGCTCCCTGGCGGCCTCGTCGCCCAGGGCGAGTCCCCGCTTGATGCCGCCCGCCGGGAAGTCCGCGAAGAACTGAACCTCGACCTCGGCGAGCGCATCCGCGAGCTGGCCGCCGTCGAATGGGTTGCGGCCACCCACCCCGGGCGACGCGACCGGCTCGTCTTCGTCTTCGCCGGCCCCCAACTCCGGCCCGTCGAGGAGGAGAACATCATCTTGCAGCACGACGAGATCGCCTTCTGGCGCTGGACGCCCGTCGGCGACTTGATCTTTCAGTACCCCCGCATCGCGGCCCGCATCGTCCCGTGGCTCCATCAGCCCAGTACCACCTCGTACCGAGAGACGAGGAAACCGGAGGGAACATCATGACCGACTTCGCCGACCGCCCCCTGCGCATCGGCACCCGCAGTTCACCCATGGCGCTCGCTCAGACCGAGCACGTCTCCCAGCTCCTCCGCGAACTGGTGCCCGGCCTCGAAATCGAGGTGAAGCCCACCACCACCCAAGCGGACCTCTGGCACGGGGACCTTGCGCAGCTCGGCGGCAAGGGCCTGTTCGTCAAGGACATCGACGCGCAACTTCAGCGCGGGGACATCGATATGGCGATCCACTGCCTCAAGGACGTGCCCGGCGACGTCCCGATGCCGCAGGGCCTCGTGTTCGCCGCCATGCTCCCGCGCGACGACGTCCGCGACGTCCTTCTCGTCCCCGAAGGATCGACGGTCAAGACGCTCGCCGACCTTGCCCCCGGTGCCGCTGTCGCCACCACAGCCGTGCGCCGCAAGGCCCAGATCCTCAAGGTGCGCCCCGACCTCAACGTGATCAGGGTGCGAGGCGCCGTCGGAAGCCGCGTCGAAAAGCTCGACGGCAAGAAGGGTGACCTTCAGGCCGAAGCCATGGTGCTTGCTCGCGCCGGACTCGAACGCCTCGGTCTCGAAGAGCGCATCCGTCACGAGTTCACCGTGCACGAGATCCTCCCGGCCGTCGGCGCCGGCGTCCTCGCGCTGGAGTGTCGCCGTGACGATGGTCCCGTCGCCGCGTTGCTGGAGCGCCTGAACGATCCCAGGACGCAGACCGAGGCCACTGCCGAACGGGTCATGCTGCACGGCCTGCGCGGCCACTGCAACAGCCCAATCGCCGGTCACTGCATCTCGGAACCCGATGGGCAGCTCTCACTGCGGGGTATGGTCTTTTCGCGGGACGGCTCCAAGTTCGTCCACGCCCACATCTGGGGCGAGGACTCGAACGACCCGGGCACCCTCGGGGCCCGCGTCTCCGCCGAACTCCTCCGGCAGGGCGCACGGGACATCATCGAGGGCATCCCCCACTGACTCCTGCCTCCCGTACCTCCAGGGATGCGTCCCCCGCTCCCGAGGCGGGAGGCAGGTTGCAACGCCCACTCCGGTCAGGTGGCCACAGGCTCCGTACGACTGATCGAAGGGGGTGGCACGAAGCCCGGTTGGCCGCGGTAGCGAACCGCGGCCGGCCGGGTCGCACCACCGCAAGGCGGCTCGGGGGTGGTCCCCGGGCCGGCACGGCTCATGAAGGGAACATGCACATGGACCCGGAAAAGCTGGCGGTACTGCTGTTCGGTAACGACGGCGGTGACAGCGGCAACGACCAGGGGAACACCGACATCGAGGACGGCGATGGTGGCGGTTCGAACCCTCCGGCCGGCTGCGGCGACAACTAACGGCTAACGGCCGTTAAGTCAGAACAGGACGGCCCCACTCTGGGAAGCTGGAGCGGGGCCGTTCACGCTATGGAGGTACCAATGGCCAAGTTGATCAAGGGTGTTGGCAGGGTGGCTGTCTTTGCGTGGCTGCACACGTGGCCTGACGGATGGGCCGTCGGCGCCTACACGACGATGGGCGAGTTCGGCGACACCGCGATCGTCGGCTACGTCCCCCGCCCCGATGTCGCTGACGTCCCGCTGATGGACGTGGCCGCCCGGCATGAGCCGAGCAAGCTCTATGGGTCTGCGGGCGCCCGCTTCGCAGAGGCGTGCTGGCTCATCTGTACCGGTTGGAGCTCCCGTATGGCTCCGAAGCCCGGCACGCTCGACCTGCGTGACGTTGCATGGTCACTGGAGCTTGACGGCACCACTGAACTGAAACAGACGATGTACGGGCACGACCGGCTTCACGTCGGTCGGTTTGCCCTGACCGATCCGGATCTTCATGCCCAGGCGCAGAAGGTCTTGGAGAGCCGGGTGTTCATCGGAGGGTAGGGCGCAGGAAGAGCAGTCGGAGCCCCAGCGAGAGCCGGGGCTTCTGCTATGCAAGGGGCCATGGACGACGATTTCCCCGTTCCGAACGGCCGTCCAGCTACGTGCAGCCCTGCATGCCGCTGGGCTGATAGGCGCGTTGGACGCTGTGGTCTATCGCACGGCGCCGGACGACGACCGCTGAACCTCAGCGCTCTAGAGCTCGCTCCGTGCGACTCACTACGAATGCTTGAAGCCCCAACCCGTTAGCGCCGGATTGGGGCTTCAAGCATGTTCGGGTTCCTTCTGGCCGGAGCTCACCCGATCACTGCATCTCACCAGATGCGACCACCCAACAGGCAGACAGCCAAGGAGAGGTGAGCGCATCCTAGCCGTTCGGGTCAGAGGGAGCCTAGAGGGATCTCCTGGCCGTCATGCAGCGCATCACAAGCGCCCGCCTCGGGGCGGAGCGAGGCAACCCCACCCCGCCTCAGAGCATCAAGGATGCGGCTCGGCAAGCCAGCCCACTCCTCGTCGCCCACATCCGCCCGATCCACCGAGAGCATGAGAAGGGGTGCACCCTGTTGAGTGCACCCCATCTACTCTACTGATCTTACGGAGCTTCCCGGCCGGGACCGCCGCCTTCACCCAGCTTCAATTGGGCTGTTCTAGCCTGACGACTCGGGTGCGGACGACAACGCGCGACGAACCTCCCGATGTTGGTATGGGTGTGAGCTGCTGGGCTACTTGCCCTTGGTCAGATCGGGGAGGGCCGTCGATTGCCCGTAGGAGACGGGCTCGTTCCTCCTCGGTCATCTCACCCAGCATGCGAACCACTTGGTTGAGGTCATCCATGGCTACGCCTCCACCAGGGCGTGGGGTGTCTGCGCGATAGTTCTGACGAACGGCTGCCCCTCCCAGCCGACTTCAGGAGGTACAGCAACGCCACGCCACCACGGCTCAACAGCTGGAGGGTTCGCAGGCTCGAACGGCCGACCGGGCTTTGGAGCAACCATGGTCACGCCAGCTTGAAGGGCGGCATGCATCGTCCACTCGGCAGGTTCCTCCCACGGATGGGGCGCAAGAACGAAGGTGCCCCAGTGGATGGGGAGCAGCACGCCGCGCGTCGGGTCGCCGCCCTGGAGGTCGAGGTGGGCGCGCAGCCCCTCATCAGGGTTCATGTGGATGTCTGGCCACAGGCCGGGCTCTGGCGTACTATGCATGTGGTTCTTGGGCCACATGTCCGAGTACGCACCGATCTGCACCATCGTCGCGTCGAACGGCCCGTACTGCTCCCCGATCTCCGCGAAGCCCGGGAAGTAGCCGGTGTCCCCGCTGTGGAAGACCCGGTGCTCCGGCCCCGCGACCACCCACGACGCCCACAGCGTGTGCTGGGTGTTGCGCAACGCCCGCCCGCAGAAGTGGCGGGCGGGGGTGGCGGTGAGGGTGAGGCCCCCGACCGCGGTGGACTCGTGCCAGTCGAGCTCGGTGATCCGCCCGGCCGGGACGCCCCAGTGCTCCAGGTGGGCGCCCACCCCCAGCGGCACCACGAAGACCGCGCCGGTCCGGATCAGGGCGCGGACGGTGGGCATGTCCAGGTGGTCGTAGTGGTCGTGGGAGATCACCACGGCGTCCGGCGGCCCGGTCTCGGCCAGCGGTACGGGCACGGGGTGCATACGGCGCGGCCCCGCGAAGGCGAACGGCGAGCAGCGCTCGGACCAGACCGGGTCGAACAGGACGCGGTGCCCGTCGATCTCGGCCAGCACGCTCGAATGTCCCATCCAGGTCAGCCGCAGCCCCGAGGCCGGGGGCACGGCCAGGTCGGCGACGGTGGTCGGGTGCACCGGAATCGCGTGGGCGGGGGCACGGCGGACGCGCTCCTCCTTGCGGAAGTAGGTGCTCAGGAAGGCCGGCATCGATCCGGACGGCAGCCGCGAGGCGGCGACGGGATTGACGAACACCCCGTCCCGGAAGTTCGGCGACCGCCTGATGCGTGCCATCCGCTCCCCCGACGGGTCGGCCCCGAAGGCCGCGGGTCGCAGGACGTCGAGCGGTGAGCTGGTCGGGCGGAAGCCTGTCACGGCACCTCCAAGGCGTGGGCGGTTCTCCCCATTATCCGCCGGGTGCCCGGACGGTCCCGTCACAGGCCGCTGACCCGCAGCGTCACGTTCAGCCGGCCCGTGAGGCCGAGGTCCGCGGGCGCGGTGCCCGGAAGGGTCCGGGGCACTCCGTGGTAGGCGAGACGGGACGGGCCGCCGAAGACGAACAGGTCGCCGCTGCGCAGCTCGACGTCCGTCCAGGGCCGGGTCCTGGTGCGGGTGTTGCCGAACCGGAAGACACAGGTGTCGCCGAGGCTGAGCGAGACGACCGGGGCGGTCGACTTCTCGTCGCTGTCGCGGTGCAGGCCCATCCTCGCGCCCGCCTCGTAGAAGTTCACCAGGGCGATGTCGTACGGCCCGGCGCCGCCGTCGCTGCCGTAGGCGCGGGCGACCGCGTCCCGGGCGAGGGCGTCCAGCCAGCCGGGGAACGGCTTGACCGGGGCGCCGTCGCCGTCGACGACGGTGCGGGCGTAGCCGTAGGGGAACCAGTGCCAGCCCAGGCAGACGGTGCGGACGGACATCTCGCCGCCGCTCGGCATGCGGACGGTGCGCAGGCCGGCCGGCGGACGGGCCCACTCCCGGCAGGCCGCCAGCAGCCGGCGCTGGGCGGGCGGGTCCAGCCAGCCGGGGACGTGCACGGCGCCCGGGGCGACCTCGGCCGACGGGCGGGGGAACAGCTCGTCGTCCATGCGGCCACCCTAACCGGGCGCCTCACCACCCGACATCTCAGTGCTTGACGCCGACTCCGCCGTAGAACGCCACCCGGGCCAGGTCGGCCGGGGCGGGGCCCTCGCCGTCCGGCCGCCACAGCGGCACCTGGACCAGGCCCGGCTCCAGCAGGTCGTAGCCGTCGAAGAACGGCAGGACCTGCTCGTAACCGCGCACGGTCAGCTGGGCGGTGGCGTTCCGGTACGCCTCGGCGGCGTTGCCCTCGATGTGCCGGTGGAAGTCGCCGGTGCCGTGGGTGAGGACGAGGTGGCTGCCCTTGGGGAGCGCCTCGGTGAGGGTCCGGATGATCCCCGCCGGGTCCTCCTCGTCCTTGATGAAGTGCAGGACCGCGACGAGCAGCAGCGCCACCGGCTCGTCGAAATCGATCAACTCCCGCACCACCGGGTGCTCCAGGATCGCCCCCGGCTCCCGCACGTCCGCGAGCACGAATCCGGCATTGCCGGCACTCGTCAGCTTCGCGCCCGCGTGCGTCGCCACGATCGGGTCGTTGTCGACGTACGCCACCCTGACGTCCGGCGCGATCTCCCGCGCCGCCTCATGGATGTTGGGCGAGGTCGGGATGCCGGTGCCGACGTCGATGATCTGCCGGACGCCGCCGCGGACCACCTCGCGCACGGCCCGCAGCATGAAGTCCCGGTTGGCGCGGGCGCTGGGGCGGGCGTCGGGGACCATCCGGATCACGCGTTCCGCGGCCTCGCGGTCCACCTCGTAGTTGTCCCAGCCCCCGAGGTAGTAGTCGTACATCCGCGCCGGATGCGGCCGGCTCGTGTCGATCCGGTCGGCCGGGAAGCCCGTGCTGTCGGTGCCCTGCTCCGTCACGCCGTGTTCCTTTCGCCTTCGTGTGTCCTCTTGATGGCCACTCCGCCGTACAGACCGGCCCGCGCCGGGTCGTCCTCGGCGGGCGCCGGGCCGTCGGGGCGCCACATCGGCACCTGCACGACTCCCGGCTCCAGCAGGTCGAAGCCGTCGAAGAACGACACGATCTCCCCGTGCCCGCGCAGGCTCACCGAAGCCGTCGCGTTGCGGTACGCGGCGTCGGCGGAGCGCGCGGCCCCACTGGTGAAGTCGCCGGTGCCATGGGTGAGAACGAGACAACTTCCCACGGGCAGCGCCCCGGTGAGGGCCCGGATGATCCCCGCCGGGTCCTCCTCGTCCTTGATGAAGTGCAGGACCGCGACGAGCAGCAGCGCCACCGGCTCGTCGAAATCGATCAACTCCCGCACCACCGGGTGCGCGAGGACCGCCTCCGGTTCCCGCGCGTCGGCCAGGACGAATCCGGCGTTCCCGGCGTTCGTCAGCTTCGCGCCCGCGTGCGTCGCCACGATCGGGTCGTTGTCGACGTACGCCACCCTGACGTCCGGCGCGATCTCCCGCGCCACCTCATGGGTGTTGGGCGACGTGGGAATCCCCGTCCCGACATCGATGATCTGCCGGACGCCGCGGCGCACCACCTCCCGCACCGCCCGGCGCAGGAACGCGCGGTTGGCGCGGGCGGAGGGGCGGGTCTCGGGGGCGAGGGCGAGCAGCCGGTCGGCGGCCTCGCGGTCCACCTCGTAGTTGTCCCAGCCCCCGAGGTAGTAGTCGTACATCCGCGCCGGATGCGGCCGGCTCGTGTCGATCTGACCGGGCGTGAAGCCCCCGTCCGGACGGCTCACGTCCGCGGCCCCCCGTCCGCGCCGGCGAGCAGGAAGTCGGCCTGGCCGGCCTTCGCGCCCCGGATGAAGGTCTCGATCTCGCTATGCGTGTAGATCAGCGCGGGACCCTCCGGGTCCGTGGACTGGCGCAGGGCGACCCGGCCGTCCCGCAGGCGCATGACCTCGACGCAGCTTCCCCCGTTGCCGCCGCTCCACGGCTTGCTCCAGCCCTCGGTCCCGAGGTCGGTGGCAGGCATGCCGTTGTAGACGCGATCCAGATCCATGGTTCAGATCTCCTTACGAATGCCACCCAGGAATGCCTTGGTGGTGTGTGCGGGGGCTGCCTGCGCGCACAGCCGGTCCAGGGCCTCCAGGAAGGCCGAGACGTCCTCGCGCTGGTCGAAGTAGGAAGCGCCGATGAGGTTTTCGGCGTACGCGATGTCCGGGAGTTCCTCGATGGGGAACCGGAAGATGTGGAACGGGCCGTACATCGCCGGGTGCGGCCCGGCGGCGAACGGAATGATCTGGAGCCGTACGTGCGGCAGGGCCGTGGCCTCGATGAGCCGGGCCACCTGGGCGCGCATGACCTCCGGCCCGCCGATGGGGCGGCGCAGCACGGTCTCGTCCATCACCACCCACAGCAGGGGCGGCTTCTCCCGCACGAGCAGGTTCTGGCGCTCCCGGCGGACGGCGACGGCGCGCTCGATCTCGGCCTCGGGAGCGTGCGGCTGGCCCGCGCGCAGCACGGCGCGGGCGTAGTCCTCCGTCTGTAACAGCCCCGGGACGTAGTGCGGTTCATAGGCGCGGATGAGGTTGGCCTCCCCCTCCAGGCTGACGAACGCGCTGAACCAGTCGGGCAGGACGTCGCGGAAGCGGTGCCACCAGCCGGGGCGGTTGGCCTCGCGGGTGAGCGCGAGGAAGCCCTCGACCTCGGCCGGGTCGTCCACGCCGTAGATCCGCAGCAGCTTCTCCACGTACGGGACCTTCAGGCCGACCTCGGCCTTCTCCATCCTGCGGATCGTGGCATGCGTGACGTCCAGGGCCCGGCCCGCCTCCTGGAAGGAGAGCCCGGCCGCCTCCCGGAGATCATGCAACCGCTTGCCGAGGACGACCCGCAGCACGGTCGGGGCCCCTGCCGGCCGCGCTTCCCCCACTGGACCCCTCCAACTGCCGCCCTACGCGCCGTCATATGCCAGCAGTGTGCCACGCAGCATACGAAGCCGACAGACTGTGCTTCCGATTCTGCAAATTACAGACTGAAGCTTGCCACACCTGACTCACATCGCACATAGTTGCGGAGTGGTCCCCTCCCAAGACGCACCTTTGCTGGGGCGCCGCGGCGGCTGCTTCGGCGGGCGCCCGACGGACGCCTACGCCTTTCACTTCCCGGCCCTCAACGCCTCGGTGGCGGAGGCGCGAAGACGAGTCCTCACCCGGCTGCGGGAATGGGGTATCGACGAAACTGCGTGCGACGACGCCCAGTTGGTCGTCTCGGAACTCTTCACCAACGCCGTGCGGCACACGGACAGCGACAAGGTCAGCTGCCAGGTCCGGGTCAGCCCGGCCGTCGTGCGCATAGAGGTGGCGGACCACGGCTGCGCCTCCACCGAGCCGCGTGCGCGGTGCAGCGGCGCGGACGAGGAGAGCGGCCGGGGCCTTCTCCTCGTCGGCGCCCTCTCCCAGGCGTGGGGCGTACGCCCCGACGACGGCGGGGGCCGGGGCCGGGTGGTCTGGGCGGACCTCCCCCACCGGACAACGTGCACGACCCCACCCAAGTCCGCCCCGTACGGCCGAGTCTGAGCCCCCGGGTGCCCACGGGTGACCCCGGGGCGATGTCTCCCCGCCCCGCCCTTTCACCGTTTCCCGGGACTGCGCCCCGGCCCCCGCAACGCACCTGCGGCGCGTTCGTCCTCAAGCGCCGGACGGGCTGAGTTGCCCCCTCCGGGGAGCTTGAGAGCAGCGCCCGAAGGGCGCTTCGGGGCCAAGGACGCAGCCTGGTCGGGGCCCAGGGGGGAAGCCCGGCCACGGCCCAAGGCACAAATCCCCAGGCCAAGAGCCCGGAGAGCAAAGCCATCGGGGGCCAGGGGGCGCAGCCCCCGGTGGGGTGCAGGGGCGAAGCCCCGCCCACCCGCGCGGAGCGCGGGACCGGCCCGCCCCCGGCGGAGCAGGACCCCACCGCGCGGAGCGCGCCCCCCGCGCGCGGCACGCGCGCCGCGGGGTCCCGCAGGGGCGCAGCTCCTGCGATGGGGGCACCCCCTCTGGGGGAGGATTAGGGCGGGGCGGGGAGCAAACCCCCCAACCCCCCACTACAGCGGCAACAAATCCGGCC
This sequence comes from Streptomyces thioluteus, assembly GCF_039535865.1. NCBI lineage: Bacteria > Bacillati > Actinomycetota > Actinomycetes > Kitasatosporales > Streptomycetaceae > Streptomyces > Streptomyces thioluteus. The sequence continues at coordinate 2,427 of NZ_BAAAXZ010000056.1, read as the reverse complement.
GCTTCGGCTCCACATTGTCCCCCGACGACTCCCCCCGAAGCCGCCGCCCGATCCACGGCACCAAATGCTCCCGCGCCCAGTGCACATTGTCCCGCCGCACCTCGGCCGGCGTCCGCGCGTCCTCCGCCGGCCACGGCTGGTCCGGGTCGGCCGGCACGGCCAGGCCCAGGACCTGCGCCGCGCGCAGCGCGACCCGCGTGTGCCCGTCGGCCGACAGGTGCAGCCGGTCCTCGCTCCAGGCCCGCCGGTCCTGCACGGACCGCAGCGACCACAAGTCGAGCACGGGACACCCGTGCCGGTCGGCGATGGCCCGCACATGGGCCGTGTACGTCGCGATCTTGCCGCGCAGGTGCTTGAGCACCGGCATCCCCCGGGTGTCGAACCCGGTGCAGACCAGCACCGTCCCCACGGACGAGGCGAGGTCCGCGACCGCCGCCTCGTAGCGCTCGGCCACGTCGTCCGGGTCGGTCCCGGGCCGCAGGATGTCATTGCCTCCCGCGCAGAACGTGACGAGGTCCGGCCCCAGTTCCTTCGCCCGCGGGACCTGTTCCTCGACGATCTGGTCGAGGAGCTTGCCGCGCACCGCGAGGTTGGCGTACCGGAAGGCACCTTCCTCGCGCTCGTCCTCGTCGGCCAGAAGTACGGCCAGTCGGTCGGCCCAGCCGATGAACGAGTCGCCGGGCCCCGGGTCGCCGACGCCCTCGGTGAAGCTGTCCCCGACGGCTGCGTACGACCCGATCGCGCTCTTGCTCAATGAATTCGAATCGTCTGCCACGTCAGCACATCATTCCTGCTCCCGAGTGACCTACGCCACCGTAACCAGGGGTTGACGGCCCGTGATGTATCCCACCCCGAAATCGGGCGCGGCCCGGAATAGGCCACGGCGCACCGGCGTATGGTCCGCTCAACAGAAGAGATCAGCCGAGACCAGAGGAGTCGTCCGTGACCCAGACGCCGCAGGCCCCCGCCGCCGAGCCCCTGCTGGCCAATGTGCTCAACTTCCGTGATCTGGGCGGCCTGCCGGCCGCGGACGGGCGACGGGTCAGGCCCGGCACGCTGTTCCGCAGCGGCCACCTCGCCCATGCCACGGAGGAGGACGCGGCCTTCCTGGACTCACTGGGCCTGCACACCGTCCTGGACTTCCGCAACGACGGCGACATCGCCCAGGAGGGCCCGGACGTCACGCTGCCCGGAGTCCGGAACCTCAACATCCCGATGACGGAATCGGCGGACGGCAAGGAGTTCTGGCGCATGGTCCGCGGGGGAAGCCCGGAACTGCTGCGCACCACCCTGGGCGAGGGCCGGGCCGCCGCCCGCATGGTCAGCACCTACCGGGCGGCGATCACGGGCAAGACCGCGGAGCACGGCCGGGTCGTGCACACCCTGGCCGAGGGCTCGGTGCCCGCGCTGCTGCACTGCGCGGCGGGCAAGGACCGCGCGGGCCTGGCGATCACGGCGACCCTGCTGGCGCTGGGCGTGCCGCGGGACGCCATCGAGGCGGACTACCTGGAGTCCAACGCCCCACACCGCCGCTACCGGCTCAAGCGCTCGGCCGAGACCACCCCGGAGGTGCTGGAGCTGCTCTCCCCGCTGTTCGAGGCCCGCGCCGACTACCTCGCCGCCGCGTTCGAGGCCCTGGACGAACGGTGGGGAACGACCGAGCGCTATCTCACCGAGGGCCTGGGCCTCACCGGCCCGGCCCGGGAACGGCTGCGCGAGCTGCTGCTGACGGACTGACCCGCCGGCCGGGGGATCGTCGCGCGACGATCCCCCGGCCGCCGCCTCACCGGTTGGCCACGGCCTGCTTCACCAGCGTTCGCCCGAAGTCCCACATCAGGGAACCGCCCCCGTGCGCGTCGTCCATGACGGCGGTGAAGGCGTCCACGAAGCGGTCCACCTCCCGCTCCCCGACGACCAGCGGCGGGATCAGCTTGATGACCTCCAGATGGTCCCCGGAGACCTGGGTGAGGATGCGGTGCTTCTGCAGCAGCGGCACCACGACCATCTGCGCGAACAGCCCCTTGCGGGCCGCCTGGAGCATCGTCCAACGGCCGCGCAGCCCCAGCGACTTGGGCCGGCCGAACTCGATACCGATCATCAGCCCCCGGCCGCGTACGTCGTGCAGGAGCTCGTACTTGTCCACCAGCGCCGCGAGTCTGGACCGCAGCAGGTCGCCGGTGACCCGGGCGTTCTCGACGAGCCGCTCGTCCTCCATGACCGACAGCACCGCCAGCCCCGCCGCCATCGCCTGGGCGTTGGAGCCGAAGCTCGCGGAGTGGACGAGGACCCGGTCCATGGACGAGTAGACCTTCTTGAAGATCCAGTCCTTGCCGAGCGTGGCCCCGACCGGCACGTAGCCGCCGGAGAGCGTCTTGGCCACGCACACCAGGTCCGGCTCGACGCCGCTCTCGTGCTGGTAGGCAAAGA